>JAYUKK010000280.1:0-7927 GCA_043764515.1 Microbacterium sp. | reverse complement strand
TTCACGACCGGATTCCTCGACCCGCAGTACCGACGCTTTATTACGCGGCGACTGCGCGAGGTGTGGGGCTTTGAGGGCACGCCCATCCAGGTGAACATGCGAGTTCGCGAGAAAAGGCAGCGCTAGGCGCTGCCTGCCGAGGCCATTTCTGGCCCTCGCCCCTGACTCGCCGCGGCGCGTCTCGCGCCGCGGGCGGGAGAAGAGGCCGAAACACACTTCCCCCCGTGAAACCTCGCACCCTAGGCTGACGACATGGCCTCGATCTCTGCCGTCTGCATGGTGCGTGACCTGCGCGCCGACAAGCCCAATACGCGCACCGTGACCGCGATCGACAAGCGCGCCGTCGACGGTGCGGTGCGCGTCGACGACTTTGGGCTGATCGGTGATGTGCAGGTGGACCGCCAACATCATGGCGGCCACGACAAGGCGCTATACCTCTACAGCCAGTCCGACGCTGATTTCTGGGCGGATGCGCTGCAGCGCGAATTGCACCCGGGCTGGTTCGGCGAGAACCTGCGCGTCGACGGGCTCGATGTGAACGCAGCGCGCATCGGCGAACGCTGGCGCCTCGGCGACGGCGACGACGCGGTCGAGATCGAGTTCACGATGCCGCGCACCCCCTGCCAGACCTTCGCTCGGTGGGTGGGTGGCGAGGATGCCCACGGCTGGGTCAAGCGCTTCGCCGACTCTCGACGGCTCGGCGCCTACGCCCGGGTCGTGCGGCGCGGGTCGGTGCGCGCTGGCGACTCGATCACCGTGCTCACGGTGCCAGACATCGCACCAACCATCGCGGCAGCGTTCCGCCCCGAGTGAGTCGGTTGTCTGCGAACTAAGCCGAGGGGGCTGAGGTCACGCGGCTGAGCTCACACGGGTCGGCCGTGCAAATACCGTGGTGACACCGGGGGAGTACAGCACCGAATCGGGGGCGCGGCTCGCGAGGCCCGGAAACCCGGCGGCGGCGAGTAGCTCGTCATCGAGGTGCTCGAGGGTTGCGTCGACGAGCGGCCAGGGCTCGTGGTGGTTGCGCGCCCAGATCGTGCCGCCGCGATGGGTCGCGCGGCTCATATCGGCCGACGCGCTGCTCGCCGACGCGGGGTGCGCCGCCGGGCGACCGTGCTCGTGAAAGCCCCAGCGTGCGGTGAGGAAGCGCGAAAGTTCGGTGTCGACCGCCGTCGTGCCCGGCCGGGCCACGATGTGGGTGGATGGGCGGCCCATAGTGCGGGCCCGCTCGAGCCGCCGCGAGCGGTACTCGATCCGCGACGTGCCGTCGAACCCCGGGTGGGGATGCGCGCGCTCGACACTCATGCTCGCCCAGCGATACGGCAGGCCGAAGAGGGCGCGGGCGGTGAGCACGGGGATGAGGCGCTGAGCATCCAGCGAGCGGAAAACGACGCCGCGATTGCCGGCCGCATCGATCGAGTAAAGCCGCACGTTGCACTCGACGAAGGTGCCAAAGTAGGGCACGGCGGGCAGGGGCGGGAAAAACTGGCTGTGGGATAGCACGAAGGGAATCAGGCCGACCCACGTGTCACCGTTTTCGTCAACGTCAGCGCGGGTGCCAGCGGGCATGAACGGCGCCACGATCGAGGGGGCGACGCGCCAGTGCAGAAAAACGAGGTCACTCCAGCGCTGCCGGATGATTGCCGGCCCCGGTAACGGCGGCGCGATCGGGTCGAGCGGCGCAAAGTCAGGGGGCATGCTCTCATCATCCTCGCTTAGCCTGAAACCACCATGACGCACGATCCACTCTCGAGCACGCCGCCGCCCCTGCCCACAGGCGCCGCGCGTGACCCCGGTGATGCCTGGGTCGAAGGCGACAACGGCCAGCGCTACTGGGGTCGCTTCGGCGCGGCAGGCCTGTTGGCCTGGCACCCTGAGGCGGGCATCCTGCTGCAGCACCGCGCCGTGTGGTCGCACCACGGCGGCACGTGGGGTCTGCCCGGCGGAGCCCGCAAGCTCGACGAGTCGGCCATCGACGCAGCGGCTCGCGAGGCGGCTGAAGAGGCTGGCGTGCCCGCCGATGCGGTCGAGCCGCTGTTCGAGAGCCTCTTCGACCTCGGGTTCTGGTCGTATACGACGGTCGCGGTGCGGGTCGTGCGGCTGTTCGCGCCCGTCGTCGCGGACGCCGAGAGTGTCGCTCTTCGTTGGGTGCCGATTACTGAGGTGGATGCGCTGCCGCTGCATCCCGGATTCGCCGCGAGCTGGCCGGCACTTCGCGCGCAGCTGCCCGAGCGCTAGGTACACGAGCGGCTAGTCGCCGCCGCCGCCTCCGCCATCGCCGCCGCCACCATCGCTGCCGCTGAGCCCTCCGCCGCTGAACCCGCCGCTGCTGAACCCGCTGCCCCCGCCATCGGTCGAATCGTTGCTGGGCTGGTCGTCAGGGGACCGGTCGGGTCGCGGACCGCTCGCATCGGAGGAAACCCAGGCAGTGCCGCCGTCGTCTCGACGATCACGAGGCCGGGTTGAGCTCGCGGGCTTCGCCTGTGCTCCGTGGCGGCCAGACGTCAGCCCAATGATGAGCCACACTATGCCGCCGGGGATGAGCATCCACGAAAGGATGGTCAGTCCATCGACGAACAAGAGGCCGACGCCGACCACCACCAGAATCGCCCCAACGAC
The DNA here is from genome assembly GCA_043764515.1 of Microbacterium sp. GTDB lineage: Bacteria > Actinomycetota > Actinomycetes > Actinomycetales > Microbacteriaceae > Microcella. The sequence goes on along the minus strand of JAYUKK010000280.1, from coordinate 5,308 downwards.
AACAAAGCCGGCGCCTCGATTCGGCCGATTGCGGCCCTCGTCGGAGGGCGGGTTGGGGCTCGTACTGTCGTTCATGGATTTAGCAAACCACACGAGAAGTCGAAGGTCGATCTGCTGGGTGAGCAGCGCTGGCGTTGACAAAGAGGCGGATGCGGCGGCGTGTGACGTCTGATGGTGGTGGCCGTGGATGAGGGGAGAGGGAGTGTCGGGCGCTGCCGTGTCGGGCGCTGCCGTGTCGGGCTCCGCCGCGTCGGGCTCCGCCGCGCCGCGCACTGCCGCGCCGCGCACCGCCGTGTCGGGCTCGGCCCAGTCCAGCCCGCGCAGCACGTCGGCACGCGGGTTACCCGAGCGAACCGGGACAGTCATCTCATGAGTGGCTCGGCCTCGGCACTGCGGCCAGGGCGCAAGTGTGACGTTCCATCGCCGTGCGAGTGCAGCGCGATCGCACGGATCGAGGTGGGCGCGTCGTGCGCGGTTGACCAGGTTGATGCGGTGGGCGTGGTGGGCCCGGCTATGGGCTTTGCTGCAGCAGGGGCACCATGCACTCAGTGACAAGGGGCGCGACCGCGACGACCCCGAATTCTTCGGGATGCACCCACCGCACGGCGGCGATTTCAGCCGCCGCGGCGATCGTGTCGGCAGCACCTGATTCGCGGATGGTTACACGGAACACTTCGGCCTCGACGACCATGCCGGCCTCGTTGGCGGCGGGTGCGGTGAAGATACCGAGCGGTTCGAGGTCATCGGGGGCGACGATGAGCCCTAGCTCTTCGTGCAGCTCGCGGATGAGGGTTTGTGCGCCCGACTCGCCTGGCTCGTACTTGCCACCGGGTTGCATGAAGACGCTGGTGCCGCGCTTGCGCACGAGGAGCAGCCGACCGGCGTCGTCGACAATGAGCGCGGCAGCGACACGAATCACGCGGCTCGCCGTCTCGCCTGCGTTCGCGCTTCCGGTCAGCTCGCCCCCGTTCGCCATGCGCGGCACCCCACCCATCTAGTGGGTGCTCCCGCCCGGCAGGTCGGCGTCGTGCTGCGCAGCGTGGTCGTGGGTGGCATGGTCGTTCGCGGCGTCGTGGTGAATCGACAGCGTGGTGGTGATGGCAATGCGGATGCCGCGCTCGAGCTCGTCGAGCGTGAACTGCGGGCTGCCGCCCAACTGGGGTGTGGCGGGCACGTGGATGAATCCAGCCCGTAGCCCCGGCCGCGCGGCCGCGAAGCCCATGAGTTCGTAGAAGACGTGGTTGCAGACGTAGGTGCCCGCGGTGAGGGAGACGTCGCTGGGAATACCCGCGGCATCCAGAGCATGGACGATCGCCTTGACGGGCAGGCCGGTGAAGCGCGCGGCCGGTCCGCTGTGCTCGATCTCGGCGTCGCGGGGCTGCACGCCGTCGTTGTCGGCGATGCGCGCGTCGGCGAGGTTGATGGCGACGCGTTCGGGAGTGATGGCGTGGCGCGAGTCAGCGAGGCCCAGCGCGATGACGATGTCGGGATGGTGGGCCTCGATGGCGGCGGCAAGCAAGGGAGCAGCGCGCGCGAACGACACGGGCAGAACTTCGCCGACGAGGTGGCAGTCGGGATGCCCGAGCTCGGCCAGTCGACGCGCAACTTCGCCGCTCGGGTTGACGGGTGCGTCGGCGAACGGCTCGAACCCGGTGACGAGCACGGTGGGCAGAGTCGACGGCGTCATGCGTCTAGCCTGGCACGTGCGGTGTCCGGCTCGCGCAAGCTACGGCTCGCCGCGCCCTTTCTCGCCGCGCTCAGGCGCTGAGGCATTCAGCCAATGAGGTACTCAGGCGCTCAGCGCATCGAGCAGCGCTCTACTGCGTGTCGGCATGGTGCGCACCTCGGCAGAAACGACTCTGTTCCCGTTCCCGTTCCCGTTCCCGTTGCCGTTGCCGTTGCCGTTGCCGTTCCCGTGCCCGTGCCTGTCCTCGGGCGGCTCGAGCAGAAAGCGCGGGCCGTCGCGTCGGATCTCCCAGCCGTTGTTGTGCGCGAGGAGGTGGTGATGTCGGCACAGCAGGATGCCGTCGGCAACGTCGGTGCGCCCGCCGTCGCGCTGCCAGTGCTCGATGTGGTGGGCTTCGCACCAGGAGGGTGGTCGTTCGCAGCCGGGCCATCGGCATCCGCCATCGCGGGCGGCGAGGGCGATGCGCTGGGCACGGCTGAACAGGCGCCGTTCGCGCCCGAGGTTGAGCGGCTGTCCGGCGTTCTCGGGGTTGCCGTCGACCGTGAGCACGACCGTGCCGGCACGGCACGCCTGGCGCTCGACCGTGGCGATCGAGACCGCGTCGGGCTGGCCCTCGAAGAATCCGCGACCCTGACGCGATTCGAGAGCTCGCGCGGCAACGATGACCCGCACCCCAACGGGCCCGTCGCCGAGCAACTGGGACGTGTCGGCCGCGGCACCCTGCCGCACCAGCTCGGCGAACGTATCACTCGCGCGCTGTTCGGGGTTCCGGTCATCGTCGGCGAGAAGTGCGTGTGCATCGCCGCCACCAGCGCCGCCGCCAGCAGCGCCACCGACACCATCAGCGCCGTCGCGCACATCACTGGCAAAGCTCGGCATCACGCGCCGGGGCGAGGTGACGCGGTCGTAAACGTCGCTCACGACGGCGAACGTTTCGGGGTCGAGAACCCAGTGCGCGTAGCCCATTCCATCGGCGCGGCGACCAAGCCGGAAAGACCGCTGTTGTCGCCGTGCTTCTTCGCGCTCGGGCAGGCCGAGCAGGTCGAGGTCGTCACGCATCGCGCGCGCCTCACGCGCGGCGCGGTCGGCATCGAGCCCCGCGACGCGCGGGAGCAACTGCTCGGCCGCGGCATCGAGCATCTCGGCTGTCAACGCAGGGGAGGGCGAGCCGAGACCCACCCGCACCGCGTCGGCAACGGCAACACTCACGCTGCCGTCGAGCACTGACTCGAGCGCGGACTCGAGCATCGCCGACCCCACCCGCACCGCCGCGCGGGCATCGGCGACGCGCGTGCCGGTGGTGACCCGCACGAGCTCGTCGGGGGTGCGGTGACCGGTGCGTTGCGCGAGACCCTCTGACCCCAGCTCGGGAGCCGACCGCCGCGCGATCTCTCCCGCCAGGAGCGACACGTGCAGTTGTGCCAGCCGCACCTCGTCAGCGGCGACGCGCGTGAGGTCGAGCAACGCGTCGTCGCCCAGGGAACGGTAGAGGTCGAGCTCGCGGGGGACGCGCGCGAGGGCATCCACCGCCGCCGACATCGCGCCCGTCACCGCCGCAGAGGAGGAGACAGCCACAACAGTCACAGCGGCAGCAGGCGCAGCCGTCAGCGTCGCGATCACGTGCCCACCCCTTTCGCCGCCTGGCCCAATCTCGACGATTCGAACATACATTCGACTACCGACATTGGGGGCGGAGCGTCCACAGGGGGAAGAGTCAGCCCCGCGGCTCCGAATCAGGTGCTGGCGGCGACGGAGGCGCAGAACCACCCGCCCCATCACCCGGTGCCCGCCCCGACCCCGCGAGCGAGAAGAACACGACCCCGAGCCCCAAGAACGTGATGCCGAGCGCGATGTTGTCGGGCATCGTCAGCGAGAACACGACGCCGACGGCGAAGAAGGTGATGCCGCTGGCCATCCAGGCTCCGCGCGCGGCGGCCGACCCGCTGCGGTCAGGCCCAGCGTTATCGGGCACAGATTCGTCGGGCACAGATTCGTCCGATGGATGCTCGCTCACGCCCTCCACGATAACCGCCGAGCAACCGCCCGGCATCCCCCACGGGCGTAGCATCACGCATATGACGAACGGCACCCCCGAGCCCGCCCTGCTCACCCACCGCCAGACGCGCCTCGTGCTGCTCGTCGTGAGCATCTCACTCATGACCGTGGTGTCGGCCGTCAGCGGACTCAACGTCGCCCTGCCGAGCCTCGCCCGCGCCACGGGCGCGAGCCAGACCGAGCTCACCTGGATCGTCGACGCCTACACCGTCATCTTCGCGGGCCTGCTGCTTGCCTCGGGCGCGATCGGCGACCGCGTGGGCCGCAAGGGCATCCTCATGGTGGGCCTCGTGATCTTCGGTGTGGCCGCGGGTGCTGCCGCGTTCGTCGAGACCCCCGAAGCGCTCATCGCCCTGCGCGCGGTCATGGGCATCGGCGCCGCCGCGATCATGCCCACGACGCTCTCCGTCATCACGACGACCTTTCCGCTGAGTGAGCGCCCCAAAGCCGTCGGCGTGTGGGTCGGCGTCGCCGGCGGTGGTGCGGCGATCGGCGTGTTCGTCGCGGCGGTGCTGCTGCAGTGGTTCGAGTGGCCGGCGTTCTTCTGGCTCAACGTCGGCCTCGCGACGATCGGGTTCGTGGGTACGGCGTTGGTGGTTCCGAAGGGGCGAGACGAGCATCCGCCCCGCTTCGACGGCCTGGGGGCGGTGCTGAGCCTGCTCGCGGTCGGCGGCATCGTGTTTGGCATCATCGAGATTCCGGAGCGGGGGGCGGATGACCCGCTCGCGCTCGGCGCGCTCGCCCTCGGACTGGCCGCTCTCGTGGCGTTCGTGCTCTGGGAGTGGCGCACGCCCGCCCCGCTGCTCGACCCGCGTCTGTTTGCCGTGCGCGGCTTCAGCATGGGCAGCCTCTCGCTCTCGGTGCAGTTCTTTGCGGCGTTCGGCTTCTTCTTCGCGGCCCTGCAATACCTGCAGTTCGTGGCCGGCCTGAGCCCCCTGCTCGCGGCGAGCTGTCTGCTGCCGATGCCGTTCATCCTCATTCCGCTTGCGCGGTTCTCACCGCGCCTGGCCGAGCGCTTCGGCTACCGTCGCGTCGCCCCCGTGGGCCTCTTGCTCATCGCCGCCGCGTTCGTGGTCTTTAGCCGCCTCGAGGTCGAGCTCAACTACGCGGTCTTCTTCGGCGGCATCGTGCTCTTCGCCATCGGCATGGCCCTCTCGGGAGCCCCCTCGACGACCGCCATCACGCAGTCCCTCCCGCCCGGCAAGCAGGGCGTGGCCTCGGCCGTCAACGACACCGCCCGCGAGTTCGGTAGCGCTCTCGGCATCGCCGTGCTCGGCAGCATCCTCACGGCGACCTACAAATCGGGCGTGCAGGATGCGATCGCGGGCCTCCCGCCCGAGATCGCCTCGGCCATAGAATCCTCGATCGCCTTCACCCAATCTGACCGAGTCAACGACTTCGGAGCCGCCGCAGCCCCCATCATCGCCGCCGCCAAAGAGTCGTTCCTCAACGGCGTCACGAGCGCCCTCCTGGTCGCGGCCGTCGTGCTCGCGGTAACGGCGCTCGTCACCGCGACGTTCGGCCCGCGCCGCGCAACACCACCCCCGCCCCTGCACTAGACTCTCC
>JAYUKK010000279.1:0-7940 GCA_043764515.1 Microbacterium sp. | reverse complement strand
GGCTTTCAGGCGATCGATCTCATCGCGGATGCGGCGGATGTGGTCGGGGGATGCTGTGCCCGCGTTCGCGAGCCCGTCGAGATCGGCCGCCAGGGTGTCGAGCTCGCCGTGCGCCGCGTGAGCATCCCGAGCCGACGCCGGAACGTGGATCGTTCCTGTTGCCGTCGGCAGGCCCTCGGCCGCGCGGTCAGCGGTGACCTCTTCGCGTGCTTGGTCCATGGCCGTGATGACGATGCCGATGAGGATGTTAAGCACCGTGAAGACGATGAAGAACATGTAGCTCAAGAAGTAGAGCAGCGCCCACGGCGTGACGGCGAGCCCACCGAGGAACGAATCGGGGAAGTTCTCGAGCGTGAGCATGACGGTGAGGGTGATCATGGCCGTGCCGATGTCGCCCCATCGCTCGGGCAAGGCGTCGCCGAACAAGTACACGCCGGCCATGGCGTAGATGAACATGAGGAAGCCGATGAGCACGCCGAGGCTCGCGAGGGGCGTGACCGACTTGATCATCGACAGCATGAGGATGCGCACTTCGGGGAAGAACCGGAAGATGCGCAGAATGCGCAGGAGGCGCACGAGTCGGAAGATCACCGAACCGTTGTTGAGGAACGGGATCAACACGACGATGAGGAAGTCGAAGACGTTCCAGGGGTTGCGGAAGAACATCCACGGCTTCGTGCCGTACGAAATGATGCGCAGCGCGACCTCAACCGTGTAGAAGATGAGGGCAGCGACGTCGATGAACTCGGCGACCGCGACGACCCCGGGCGCGACATTGTCGTAGGTCAAGATCGCCAGCGCGGCAGCGTTCGCAATGATGACCGCGATGACGACAATCTCGAACGCATTGCCGTACATCAGACGCGCGAGCCACTGAATTCGGTAGGGAGCGAGCTGCACCGTGGAGGTCGTGAAGACCCCGGGCGAGACGGTGGCGGTCGCGTCGTCAGCGGGCGCGGGAGCGGTCATAGCGAATCACTTTCGGTCGGGGTGTTCGATCACGCTAGCAACACCCCGACCGTCGGCGGAACATCCGCCGAAAAGTCGTTACTCGCCCGTGCCGGCGGCAGCCGCCGCCGTGATGGCGCGCTTGTCTTCGCGGCGTTCTTTCGCACCCTCGACGACGTAGTAGAGGGCCGGCAGAACGACCAGCGTCAGCAGTGTCGACGAGATGAGACCACCGATGACGATGACCGCGAGGGGCTGCGAAATGAACCCGCCACTGCCCGTGATGCCGAGGCCCAGCGGCAGCAGCGCGAAGATCGTGGCCGCCGCGGTCATGAGAATCGGGCGCAGACGACGCGACGAGCCTTCGATGATCGCCTCGCGCGCCCGCATGCCGCGTTCGCGGTACTGGTTGACAAGGTCGATGAGCACGATGGCGTTCGTGACGACGATACCCACGAGCATGAGCACACCGATCAGCGACGGCACCCCGAGCGGAATGCCCGAGATCACCTGCAGGCCGATGGCACCCGTCGCCGCGAACGGCACCGAGATGAGCAGCAGCAGCGGCTGGCGCAGGCTCTTGAACGTGGCCACCATGACGACGTAGACGATGAGGATGGCCGCAAGCAGTGCGAGGAACAGCTGGCTGAACGCCTCCCCCTGCTGCGACGTCACGCCGCCGAGGCTCGCCGACGCGCTGTCGGGCAGCTCGAGTTCGGTGATCGCCGCGGTCACGACCGCCGATGCCTGGCCGGTGTTGTCGGTGCCGGGGGTGACCGTCACGGTCGCGCTGCGCGTGCCGCGGATGGTCGTGATGCTCGCCGGGCCATCTTGCTGCTCGACCGTCGCCAGCTCAGACAGCGGCTGCGGGCCGATAGCGGTCGGGATGCTGAAGTCACGCAACTCTTGCACCGTGGTGGGGGCACTGCTGTTGGGAATGAAGATCGACAGGTTCTTCTCGTCGATGACGACTGACCCCACCGACGCCGGGAACATTGCCGCCGTCACGATTCCGCCGACCGCGACCTCACTGAGCCCCAGTTCGGCCGCGCGTTCGCGGTTGACCTGAATGGCGAGGTAGGGCTGGGTTTCGGAAAGGTTGCTCGTGGCTTCGGCCGTGACGTCCAACTCACGCACGGCATCGAGCACGTCTTGCGTGGCAGCCGTGAGGTCGGCGCTGTTCGCGGCCGTGATGTTGATCTCGATACCCGCGGCACCGAAGCCGCCACCACCCCCTGCGGCCTGCAGGCTGATCTCGCCGGCGTCAGAAATCTCGGCGAGGGCATCCCGAACGGTCGCCTGAAGCTCGGTCTGGTCGACGGCTGAGTCGGTCGTGATCGAGAACGTCACGTCGCTGCGGCCACCGAAGAGTGCGGCCAGGGAACCTTGGCCCGAGCCGATGGAGGCCTGCACGGTCTCGATTCCGTCGATGTCGAGCAACACACTCTCGACCTCGGTCGCGGCCTCGTCGAGCGCTTCAAGGCTTGCGCCATTCTCGAGCGACTGCGTGACCGTGAGGGTGTTTTGACCGGAGTCGCCGATGAAGGTGGTCTTGAGACCGGTGGAAAGGAAGCCGGTTCCGATGAGGACGAGCACGGCCATGATGAGCGTGATGGCCGGAAACTTCAGAGTCCAGCGGATGACGGGCAGGTACCCGCGCTGCAGAATCGTCGGGCGAGCCGACTCCTCGTCGAGGGTGATGGGCCCGGTTGCGGCCGAGGCGTCGAGCGCGGCGGCAGCCGTGACCGACTTCGGCGCCCGAAGGAACCAGTAGGCGAGCACGGGCACGATCGTGAGCGACACGAAGAGCGACGCAGCGAGCGCGATCGTCGTCGTGAGAGCGAAGGGCCGGAAGAGTTCGCCCGTCACTCCGCCCACAAGAGCGAGCGGCAAGAACACGGCGATCGTGGTCACGGTCGACGCGGTGATGGCCGTGGCCACCTCTTTCACGCCCGTGAGAATCGCGGTCTTCTTGTCTTCGCCGAGGCCCAAGTGCCGCTTGATGTTCTCGACCACAACGATCGAGTCGTCGACCACGCGGCCGATCGAGATCGTGAGGGCCCCGAGGGTAATGATGTTGAGCGAGTAACCCGAGACCTGCATTCCGATGAACGTGAGCAGCACCGAGGTCGGAATCGAGATGGCCGTGACGAGCGTGGAGCGAATCGACAGCAAGAAGACGAGGATGACGATGACGGCGAACACGAGACCGAGCACGCCTTCAACCGCGAGCGATTCGATCGACTTCTCGATGAAGGGCGCCTGGTCGAACACGATCGTGAACTCGGTGTTCGAGCCGATGGCGGCGGCGATGGCCGGTAGCGCATCTTGCACCGCACGCGACACCTCGACGGTGTTGCCCGCGGGAGTCTTGGTGACACCGAGCGTGAGCGCGGGTTCACCGTTGACCCGGCTGTAGCTCGTGATGGGGTCGTCGACAACCGCGACCTCGGCGACGTCGCCGAGCGTCGTGAGCCCTGAGCTCTCGGCGCCAATGAGCGGGAGGGCCGCGAGCTCGTCGATCGACTGGATGCGCACACCCGAGAGCACGACGAGCGTGCGCCCGTCTTCCGTGATCGAGCCCGCGGGCAGGAGCACGCCATAGGCGTCGAGCGCATCGGTGATGTCGGCGTTGTTGAGGCCGAGGCGGAACAGTTCGTCAGCATCCGGCGTGATGGTCACGCGCTGGCCGATGGCACCCTGCACCGAGACTTCGCGCACGCCGATGAGGTCGTTGAGGTCGGGCACGGCCTGGTTCTGGAGCGCCGTGTCGAGTTCGGCGGCCGTCAGGTCACTCGTGACCGCGATCTGCAGCACCGGCAGGTCGTCGATGGAGCCCACGACCACCTGGGGCTCGACGTCGTCGGGCAGCTGGGCGCGGTTGACCGCGAGCTGCACGCGCTGTTCGGCCCGCACAATGTCGGTGCCGAAGTCGAAGCTCGCCGAGACGACGGAGAAGCCCGTGCTCGAGGTCGCGCTCGAGGTGTCGAGACCGCTCACGCCCTGAATGGCCGTCTCGATGGGCGTAGAGACGTCTTGCTCGACGATCTCGGGGGCGGCACCGGGGTACTGCGTCACGATCACGATGCGCGAGGCAGAGATCGAGGGAATCAGCTCTTGCTTGAGCGTCGTCAGCGCGATTCCGCCGAAGAGGCCCACGACGATCGTGACCAGAGCGATGAGCGCACGGTTGCGCAGGCTGAACACCGAGAGAAGGTGCACGTTGTTACTCCGGTCGAACGGCGGGCGAAAGCACCCGAGATGGCGATGAGGGCAGGGTCGATGCGCGACCATGCGCGGATTAGCATCCCAGCATTCGCTGAGTATTTACACAGCGAGCGGTGATTGCGCACCCCGAATCAGACCGATCGGTCAGGATGCTCGCTCACGCTACACGACCGCGGCAAGCACCTCGTCAGAGCCCACGATCGGCTCGCGGCTGCTCACGCGCTCCCACGCGCGCTGCAGAAGGTCAAGGGCCGGGATCGTCACCTCGGCCGGGTGACAGAACGGCAGGCGCAGGAACCGTTCGAAGGCGCCGTCGAGGCCGAAGCGCGGGCCGGCGCCCACGAGTAATCCTTCGGCGCGCGCGGCGAGCGCGAGGTGTGAGCTCACCGGAGCCCCGAGGTTCACCCACAGACTCAGGCCGCCATCGACCTGGGGCACCGACCAGGTGGGGAAGCGCTGCTGCAGCTCGGCGGCCATGAGGGCGTGGCCGGCGCGCAGTTGCTCGCGGCGGGCATCCAACACCCGGTCGTAACTCTCGAGAAGGCGCAGCAGCACGAGTTGCTCGAGCACGGGCGACCCGAGGTCGCCGGCGAGGCGCGCGAGCGAGAGGCGCGTGATGAGGTCGCGGTCGGCGCGAATCCAGCCCAGGCGCACGCCGCCCCAAATACTCTTGCCGACCGAGCCGACCGATACGACCGTGGCCCCGCGCTCGGCCGCACCCGCCGCAAAGGGCAGCGCCTCGTCATCGCGCGCGAAGCCGAGCTCGCCCATCGTTTCGTCGACGAGCAGCACGGTGCCGTGCGCGGCGGCGAGGCGGTGCAGTCGAGTGCGCTGGTCGGTGGGCATCGTGCGCCCGGTGGGGTTGTGAAAGTCGGGCATGAGGTACGCGAGCGCCGGGGCTGTGCGCGGGATGACCTGCTCAAGCGCGTCGTCGCTCCAGCCCTCGTCGGTCGTCACGGGCACCGTGACGAGGCGCGCGCCCGCGAGTTGCAGGGCCTCGACGGCGTGCGGGTAGCTCGGCGCTTCGACGAGGGCACGGTCGCCGCGCGCGAGAATCGTGCGCGCGACGAGAGCGATGGCGTGCTGCGCGCCGAGCGTAATCATGACCTCGTCGGCATCGGTCGGCAGCCCGCGCGCGGTGTATCGGTCGGCGATGGCCTGGCGCACGACGCGCAGGCCGACGGGGTCGAAGCCACTCTCGTGCAAGTGCGCGGGCAACAGCTCAGCGGCTTCGCGCGCCGCTTCGGCGACGATCGGGATGGCCGGCAGCGTGGCTTTCGAAAGGTCGAGCATGCCCGGTCCGGCTGACTCTCCCAGGGAAGGAACCCCTTCGGCGAAGCCGCGCGGCAGTTGCGCAACGGTCCCCGAACCGCGCACGCTCTGGGCGTAGCCGAGTTCGCGCAACCGCGCGTAGGCGTTGGCCACGGTCGTGCGACTGAGCGACTCGTGCTCGGCAAGCAGGCGCTCAGCGGGCAGCCGCGTGCCGAGCGAGATGCGGCCGTCGAGCACGAGAAGCCGGATGCGATCGGCAAGCGCCTCGTACAGCGGAGTCGTGCCACCCGGGCGCCAATCACCCAATTGGAGTGCCAACGACCGCGCAGAAAGGCTGACCATGCGGCCACGTTAGCAAGATTGGCCTCTTGCCGACAGTCCAATTTGCTCGGGATGATGGGCACATGTCGCCGACCCGCATCACCATCCGCCGCTGGGGCCAGCTGCTGCTCGGCCTCTTCTTCTACGGCATCGCGGTCGCTCTGCTCATTCGGGCCGACGTCGGCCTCGACCCGTGGACCGTCTTCGCGCAGGGTCTTGAGGTGCAGACCGGCTTGTCGATTGGCGTCATCGTCGTGCTTATCGGCGCCGGCGTGCTGCTGCTCTGGATTCCGATTCGCCAGAAGCCGGGCATCGGCACCGTGCTCAACGTGCTCCTCATCGGGCCCGTGCTCGACCTCGCGATGCTCGTGGTCGTCACGCCCGAACAACTGTGGGCACAGTGGTTGATGTTCGCTGCGGGCCTCGCACTGCTGGCGGTCGCCACGGGCCTCTACATTGGCGCGCGATTCGGGCCGGGCCCGCGCGATGGGCTCATGACGGGCGCACACGCGCGGTTCGGCTGGAAGATCTGGAAGGTGCGCACGGTCGTCGAAGTCACCGTGCTCGCGATCGGCTGGTTGCTCGGCGGCTCGGTCGGCTTCGGCACCGTCGCGTTCGCGCTACTCATTGGGCCGATGGTCGGGTTCACGCTGCCGCGGCTTCGGGTTCCGGAACCGTCACGTCTGACGGCCCCGGAAACCGAAGAGACCGACTCGGCGCCCGATCAGTCGAGCTCGGCGTCGGCGTAGAACCCGATCGCGTCGCGCACATACTCGGCGCCCTCGACGCCCCCGTAGGCCTTCGCGAAGCGCAGATCGGCAACGTACATCTCGCCGAGGCCGCGGTACGCGTCCGCGCTCGGCGCCGTGCCGCCCCAGCCCTCGCTCACCCAGGCGTGGTGCCGGGCAATGAGGCCCTGCACCGCGGGGTCTGAGACGGGCGTGCCGGATGCGCGGGCATCCCGAAGCCCCGCCTCAATCGCGGCGGCTTCCGCCTTAAGGGCGGCCTGGCCCTCGGCTCCGAGCTCGCGCCACCAGCGGTCGCCCTTCGCGTAGGCCTCGGCGCCCCAGCGCTGCTCGACCTCGTCTTTGTAGACGGTGTGGTCAAAGCCCTCAAGCATTTCTTCTGCCATCAGTTGTTCACCTCCTCTCAGTTTGAGAATCGTTGTGGTCACGCTCGCGATCTGGCGATCGACTCGATCGCGTTCGTGCTCAAGCGAGCCCAGGTGCGACTCGAGCGCCGCCGTATCGTCGGTCTGCCCGGCGAGCACCTCGGCGATCGCGGGCAGCCCCACACCGAGCTCGCGCAGCAACAAGATGCGCTGCAGTCGCGTGAGTGCTGCCTCGTCGTAGTAGCGGTAGCCGTTGGCTCCGATGCTCGTCGGGGGCAGCAACCCGAGGTCGTCGTAGTGCCGCAGGGTGCGGCTCGTGGTGCCCGACAACCGGGCGATCTGCTGAATGGACCACTGCATACCGTTGACGCTAGAGGTTGACGTTGCGTCAAGGTCAAGCGCGTTCGTGAAATCGGGGTTGCGCTCGGCGCACTCGCGATATATCGTGACTTTCACAGAACGCGATATATCGCGTCTCAAGCTTTCGAGACAGGATGCCCGCGAGGGCCCGAGCAAGGAGCACGACATGGCACAAGAAACGTGGATCGTCACCGAACCCACCGTCATCGACCTCGAGCTGGTTCGCTCGGTCAAGGTCGGGCTGATCGGCGGGCAGGTTGACATCGTGGCGCACGACGAACCCGGCGCGCGCGTCGAGGTGCACTCGGTGGCCGGCCGCGACCTCAAGGTGGCGCTCGAGGGCGACACGCTCGTCGTCGACCACCCGCAGCTGAAGTGGGACACCTTCTTCGACAACTTCCGTCTGTTCAGCGGCAAAGCTCGCGCCGATGTGAGCATTCTCGTGCCGCGCTCGGCGCTCTTGACGGTGAGCGTTGTCACGGCCGAGGGGCTCGTGAGTGGTGTGCACAGCGACGTGACGGTCAACACCGTCAACGGCGACATCGTGCTCGACGGCCTCGTGGGCGCGGTGAGCGTGAACGCGGTGAGCGCCGAAGTGTCGGTGCGGGCGCACGAGGGTGACCTCGACGTGCAGACGGTGTCGGGCGACGTCACGGTGTCGGGAACGATTCGGCGCCTCTCGTGCGATGGCGTTTCGGCC
>JAYUKK010000278.1:0-7961 GCA_043764515.1 Microbacterium sp. | reverse complement strand
TGACACCCAATACGCGTTCAGCCGCTCGGTGGCCGACACGGTGCTCAAAAACTACGACGGCTTCTTGAAGGTCGACGGCGAGATGGGCAACAAGAAGGTCTACGACCCGCGCGCGTGGGGCAAGACCGCGGAGTCGGCGATGGCCAAGCGCGTCGTCGAAGCGACGCAGCAGCTCGGCTCGGCCGGGCACTCGGGCCGGTAACAGCGCTCCGGGCTGGCCCGCTCGCGCTACCGCGCGGCGGGCCCGCCCCGCGTTCCCGCAGACGGAATTCGCTGGACCCGGGCCGGAGTGCGCGCGGCACCCTCCACCTCGAACTCCACCGCGGTCACGGGGCCGGTGCGCCACCGCAGATTGTCGACGCTCGACTGCAAGCTGACGTAGTACGGCGCCAAGAACGTTTCGCGGCGGCCCTCGGGCAGGGTGCTAAGAATGCGCAACGCCACGGCTATCGCCCCGCCGTCGGTGCGGCGCAGCTCGACGCGGGCTGATCCGACCGGCGAGTCGGTGTGGCCCAAGAGGGTGTCGAGCAACGCACGCATGACCGTGCGCTGGGCGAGGTCGAGTTGTTCGGCTAAGCGCTGGGGATCATCCACCGTCACCGCACGCCCCAGCGCGACGCGTTCAATCCAGGTGCGATCAATCTCACCGGTCAGCTCGAGTCGCAACTGTTGCGCGATCGCTGCCGCCCGCCGAGCGTCAGCTGCGCTCACCTTTCCACGGTCGAGCACCTCCATGACAAAAGTGGTAGCCGGCGCAATGCGGATGCGCGTGGCATCGTCGACCGCCGCCACCAGATCATCGGCTCCCGCATCGACACCCGGCACATCGAGTGGCCGCTCGCTCCACCGCGCCAACCCGAGAGTGATCGAGCGAATCATCACGACCCCCCCGGTCGCCCCCGCGATGATCGGAACGATCGTGATCGCGACGGCCGAGAACGGCGGCCACGTGGGGTTATCGGGCACGACGAAGACCAGTGTCGTGACGGCGCTGACCATGACGAGCAGTGCGCCGACGATGGTGAGTCGGGCGGCCGACGAGTAGGGCACCATCGCCAAGAGAACCAGTGACGCCGGAAGGGGCGCCCACCAGAGCTCAAGGGCGAAGGTGTCACCCCAGTAGCCAACGGCCGACATCACGAACGCCGTCGACGAAATCGTGACACCGACGAGGGCTCGAACCATGGTTAAGGCTCCGAGTCGCGGGCGAGTGACGACGTGCACCCACACAATCGCGAGAACGGAGAGGGCGAGAGCACCCACTTGAATCAACGGACGAGAGCCCGCTTGCCCCGCGGGCCCGAGCACCACAAACCCGTGAATAAGCGTCAGGCCTGCGGCGGCAAGCGGCAGGTTGGGCGTCGTGAACCAGCTGAGCGGGTCCGCATCCCACGGGCTCAATTTCCACGACCGCTGGCTCACGATGAAGCCTCACCGACCGGCACCGTGACCATGACCGTCGTTCCCTCGGGCCCCGACCAAATGCGCACGCGGCCCTGCACGTGGGCGATGCGCTGTTCAATCGACACGCTCAGGCCTAAGCGGTCGTCCGCAACGTCGTCGAGGACGAAGCCTCGTCCGTCGTCGACGACGAGTACGCTCAGCGCCCCGTCGCGAACGCCCACGACGAGTTCGGCGCGGTCGGTGCCGGCGTGCGTGACGACGTTGTCAAGTGCCGCCCGAGCGGCGCCGACCACGGCATCACGCGTCGCCACGGGCAGGACGGCGTCAAGCGACTCAGCACCACTGATGTCAACGCGCACGCCACTCCACTGGTATTCACGGGCGAGGTCGAGCAGGGCATCCCGCAGCGCGCTCTGTATGGGGATGGTGCGCGCCCCCTCCGCCACGGTCGAAGCCGACAGGGTCGCGAGGTGCTCCGCAAGTACCCGCCGCGTGCGCTCGGCGAGCCGACCAGGACTGCGGGCGATCGCGTTGAGATCGGCAAGCACGGTGTCGTGCACGATGCCGGCCGCGCGCTGCTCGAGCACGCGACGACGGTCGGCGTCGAGCACCTTGGCGCCGGCTGACGCCAGCGGCTCAAGTTGCCGCTCTGTTTGACGCTGCGCGAGTGCGAGGGTCACATACGACGCAAAAGAGATCGCGAATACGATCGCGGGCCCCATGCCGGGTTGCACCGTGCTGCCTGCCAGAGCGAGACCGACGAACATGCTGGATTGCGCGACCGCGAAGGCCCCCATCGACCACACCACGCCATTGAGGGCACGACCCGTCACCGCTCCGACGAGACACATTGCCGTGGGAATGCGATTGAGAAGGTAGGGCCCCGCCTGGTCGAGGGTCGGATCGGCGGCGAGCGCGATCACGGGAAAAGCGATGGCGAGAACGGCTCCGCCGCCGATGAACAATGATGCCGTGAGCACTCCGGGGCGCCAGAGCAACAACGCCGCGAGCACGCCGATCCCCACGATCGGTGAGGTGATCGCCAGTGCATGATCGCCGAGGCCCCGGTCGACAAGGACGTCGACGACGATCGCAATGACGATGAGTGCTCCGGCCGCCGCGATGAACCGCTGGGTCGTGGCGAGCGCCGTCACGGTAACCTGCGCCGCTACCGCGCGGGGCAGGGCCACGCTGTTCACGTGTTCTCCCGGCTCATGGCGCCCCCGTTGTCAGCTCAGTCAGCTACTGATGCGTCCGCCGAGCGCGCGTTCGTCGATGTTGCCCTCTTTGTCGCGGCGCAATTCTTTCGGCAGCGAGAACTGCAGATCTTCTTCGGCGGTTTTGACCACTTCGACCGCGTCGAAGCCTGCGTCGCGCAGGTCGGCGAGCACCTGCTCGACGAGAACCTCCGGCACGCTCGCACCGCTCGTGACTCCGACGGTCGCGACGCCCTCGAGCCACTCTTGCTTGATCTCGCTCGCATAGTCGATGCGGTACGAGGCCTTCGCGCCATACTCGAGCGCCACCTCAACGAGGCGCACGCTGTTTGAACTGTTGGCCGAGCCCACTACGATCACGAGGTCGGTCTCGGGCGCAACCTTCTTGATCGCGACCTGGCGGTTCTGCGTGGCGTAGCAGATGTCGTCGCTGGGCGGGTCTTGCAAGTGCGGGAACCGCGCGCGCAGTCGCCGGACGGTCTCCATGGTTTCGTCGACACTCAGGGTCGTCTGCGAGAGCCAGATAAGGTCTTCGCCGTCGGGAACCTCGACGGTGTCGGCCTCCTCGGGCGTACCGATCAAGATCATGCGATCGGGGGCGTGCCCCATCGTTCCTTCGACCTCTTCGTGGCCCGCGTGGCCAATCAGCAGGATGCGGTAGTCCTGCTTCGCGAACCGCACCGCTTCGCGGTGCACTTTCGTCACTAGCGGGCACGTGGCGTCGATGGCCTGCAGGTCGCGATCGGCCGCACCCTGCACGACGGCGGGGCTGACACCGTGCGCCGAAAAGACGATGTGCGAACCGAGGGGAACTTCACCCACCTCGTCGACGAAGATCGCGCCTTGCTTTTCGAGCTGGCTGACGACGTGCACGTTGTGCACGATCTGCTTGCGCACATAGACGGGGGCGCCGTATTGCTCGAGCGCCTTTTCGACCGCGATGACGGCCCGATCAACGCCCGCGCAATAGCCGCGCGGCGCGGCGAGAAGAACGCGCCTCGGTCGGTCGATGGGCGCAGGAACGAGCCGCTCGCGCCGCTGGGGGATGACGGGTGCGGTCAGGGTCGCGCCGAGGGCGCCGTTGGTGATCGTGCTCACGTTGTTCAGTCTACGAGGGCCGCCCGTGAGTGCGCTTCGCGAGCATCGATCCAGACGCTCGCACTACTCGACGTCGCGCCGCATCGTGGTGAGGGAGGCGGCAACGATGAGCGTGGCCGCGAGAGCCGCGAGCACGAGGCCACCCTGCCACCACAGCAGAGCATCCACGTCAGCGGAAGGAACGCTCGGATCGAGCGCGCCCAGAGAACTGAAGATGCCCGCACCGACGAGCGCGTCGGTCGCCGACCCGGGCAAGAACCGCCCGATCGATGCCGACCACTCCCACACGCTCGCGACGAGACGCAGAATTGGCTCGACGAACTGTGTGAACGCAAGCACGATCACGATCGCCGCGATTTGGCTCGTCAGCAGTGCCCCGAGCCCGAGGCCCAGCAGCGACCACAGCGCGGTGGCCAGCAGGGTACGCAGCAGCACCGCGATGACCTCCGGGTCATCGAGCGCCGTCTGCTCGCCGAGCGCCGCGAGCACCGGCGCCCCGAGCCCGACCGAGCCAACGAGCCCGACGACGCCATACAGCGCACCCATGGCCGCGGCCACAACGCCCTTCGCCGCGAGCACGATGCCCCGTCGCGGTTGCGCGAGCACCGTGGGTGTGAGGGTGCCGTGGCGCCACTCGCTCGTCGCGAGCAATGCCCCGAACAACAGCGGAATCACGAGGCCGACGGCCGTCACGCTGCTGTAGACCAGATTCGCGACCACGACCGGGTCGAGTTCAGGAGCCGGGGCTCCGGTTCCCACCCCCGCGAGCTGTGACCCCAGGTCGCTGAAGAAGAACGCGAGCGCGGCAGCCGTGAAGCCCACGTAGACGACCATGATGAGCGCGAGTAGCCACCACGACTTCAGCGAAAAGACCTTGACGAACTCAGCGGCCGTGGCGCGCACCAGGGCGGTCACGCGGCACTCCCCTCGGCCGCGGCCGAAACCGCGGGCGCTTCGTCGGCCGTGAGCGCGAGAAACACCGACTCGAGCCCATCAGACTCGTCACTCAAGTGCGTGAGCGCGAGGCCCGCGTCACGCGCGACCTCTCCCGTGCGTGCCACATCGAGACCGAGCACTGTGACACCCGCGCTGCCGAGCTCGACGGTGGCGCCGGCGCGCGTGAGGGCATCCGTCAGCGCAACGCGATCGGCGGCGTCGACGCGTACGCGAGCGGTCGGCGCCTCGAGCGTGCTGAGCTCACCGTCAAAAACGATGCGGCCGTGACGGATGACCACGACATCATCGACCGTCTGCTGCACTTCGCTCAGCACGTGTGACGAAAGCAGCACGGTGCGGCCTTCGGCCGCGAGCGAGCGCAAGAGCGAGCGCATCCAGCGAATGCCGTCAGGATCGAGGCCGTTGATGGGCTCGTCGAGAACGAGCGCGTCGGGGTCACCGAGCAGAGCACTCGCGAGGCCAAGGCGCTGGCGCATGCCGAGCGAATAGCCGCCCACGGCACGGCGCCCCGCCTCAGCGAGTCCGACCTTGTCGAGCACGGTATCGACGCGCGCCCGATCGATGCCCGCCGCAATCGCGAGCGTCAGCAGGTGGTTGCGACCACTGCGACCGGGGTGAAAAACGTCGGCCGAGAGCGAACTGCCCACACGATGCATCGGCGCGTCGAGGTCGCGATAGCGCTGGCCATCGATGAGAGCCTCACCGGCCGTCGCGCGGTTGAGGCCCAACAGAATGCGCAGCGTCGAGGTTTTGCCTGCGCCGTTGGGGCCCAAGAAGCCCGTCACCCGACCGGGTCGGGCGGCAAACGAGACGTCACGCAGTGCCGTGACCTCGCCGTAGACCTTCGTGAGCGAGTCGATCGAGAGCGGAGTGGGTGTGACCATGAGGCTCCTCGAATGCACGTGCCGCGGTATCGGCGCTGTCGACTACCCTGGCGAAGGCCACCGATCGACGCAAGGAGGGCACCGTGACTGACGTTCCCTCGTTCGCTGCGAGCACCCCTGTGTCTGGCCCGTCGACAGCGGATGCCCCCTGGCCGGTCGGCCAGCTCTCGACCAAGATCAAGGACTACATCGACCGACTCGGTCAAGTGTGGGTCGAAGGTGAGATCGCGCAGTGGGGTGTCTCCGGCGGCAACGTCTACGGCAAGCTCAAAGACGTCGATATGGATGCGACCGTCTCATTCGTCATCTGGTCATCGGTGCGGGCGACGCTTCCTGACGGCCTCGGCCAGGGCGACCGCGTCACGGCACTCGTCAAGGCCAACTGGTGGGTCAAGGGCGGCACCCTCACGATGCAGGTGTCGCAGATGCGGCGCGTCGGCTTGGGAGACCTGCTCGAGCGGATCGAGCGGCTGCGCGCAACACTCGCCGCCGAGGGCCTGTTCGCACCCGAGCGCAAGAAGCCGCTGCCGTTCTTGCCGCAGTGCATCGGCCTGGTCACAGGCAAAGACAGCGACGCCGAGAAAGACGTCATTCGCAACGCACAACTGCGGTGGCCCTCCGTGCGGTTCCGAGTCGTGCACGCCGCCGTGCAGGGCGACAAGGCGGTCGCCGAGGTGACCGCGGGCATCCGGCAATTGGATGCCGACCCCGAGGTCGACGTCATCATCGTCGCCCGTGGCGGCGGCGACTTCCAAAACCTTCTGCCCTTCAGTGACGAGAGCCTGGTGCGCGCGGCCGCCGCATGCGAGACCCCACTCGTGAGCGCCATCGGCCACGAAAACGACCGGCCCCTGCTCGACGAGGTCGCCGACATGCGCGCCTCGACGCCGACCGATGCCGCCAAGCGCGTCGTGCCCGACGTCAGCGACGAACTCGCGCGCGTGCAGCAAGTGCGCTCGCGCATGCTCACCCGCATCACCGGGGCCATAGCGACAGAGGTTGACCGCATCGCCACGATTCGATCACGACCCGCGATCGCGACATCGGCGTGGATCATCGACTCGCGCGCCGACGAGCTCACGCGCGCGGTTGCGCGCGGTGTCGAGCTGACGAGCCGGCTGCTCGAGCGCGCGCACCTCGAGACCGACGAGCGGCGCGCGCAGTTGCGCGCACTGTCGCCGCAACGCACCCTCGATCGGGGCTACGCCATCGCCCATACCGCCGCGGGAGCAGTCGTGCGGTCGGCAGCCTCCGTCAAGACAGGCACGGCACTCGTTCTCACGCTCGCCGACGGCCGACTGGCGGCGACTGCCGGCGGCCCCGTTCCCACGCAGTCTGAAGAAAGGCCCGCCTAGCATGAGTGGTGTGAGCACCCCTGACGCTTCTGACATCGCTGGCCTGAGCTATGAGCAGGCGCGCGACGAACTCGTGCGCGTCGTGACGGAGCTCGAGCAAGGAGGCGCCACGCTCGAACAGTCCATCGCGCTGTGGGAACGCGGCGAGGCCCTTGCCCGCCGGTGCGAAGAGTGGCTCATTGGCGCGAAAGAGCGGCTCGACGCTGCCCGCGCGGCCGCTGAAGGCTGAGCACGGTGACGAACCCTTCCGCTGACTCCGGCGCCGAGACCCCGCAGCAGAAAGCCGACCGCGTCGCCGAGGCACGCCGCAAACGGCGCGCCAATCAAACGGTGCGCAACCTCATCGGGTCGCTCGTAGCCTCGCTCGCCATCGTTCTGTTTCTCGTCCTCGTCGTTGTGCGGCCCGAGCCGACTCCGCTCGCCATCGACTACCGTGCCGCTGCCGCCGAAGCAGAAGCGAGCCTCGGCACCGCGGTCATTGCCCCGGTCGTTCCCGCCACCTGGAGCGCGAATCGTGCCGAACTCGCCGGCTCCGGCGGCGTCGACGAGTGGGCCATCGGCTTCATCACTGCCGACAACACCTTTCTCGGCCTGCTGCAAGGGTTCACCGACGAGCAGAGCTGGTTGCAGGATGCCCTGCGCGACCCAGGCGCCGGCGAGAGCGTGCGCATCGCCGGGGTCGACTGGCAGCGCTACGACCGCCGCGGGGTCGACGGAGTCGGCCTGCGCGAGATCGCGCTCGTGACCTCGACCCCCGACAGCACGGTCGTGCTGTATGGCACGGCAAGCGACGCCGACCTCGAGATACTCGCCACGGCGGTCGCCGCAGACCTCCCGGCGGCGGACTAGGCGCCCACTACGCTCGGGGATGCACTACTCGCCCCGAATCCGCCCAGGAGCCTCATGCCGACCGAACACCGCACGCCCGAGCAGGTCTGGCGTGAGATGGAGCGGGGCAACGCGCGGTTCGTTGCGGGTGAGCCCCAGCATCCACGCCAAGACGTTGATCGGCGTGCCGAACTGGCCGGCCACCAGTCACCGCACGC
>JAYUKK010000277.1:0-2381 GCA_043764515.1 Microbacterium sp. | reverse complement strand
CCCAGTAGATCTGGTCGGCGACGCCGGCGAATCCGGGGTCGCACGGGGCCGTATCCGGACACGCGTACCCCATGGCCTTCCTCAACTGGGGGTCGGTCGGAGCCTTCTGGGTGACGAGGCTCTGCTCTTTTTGCAGGGTCACGAGAATGGCCTTCGCGCTCACCCCGCAGGCAACCTGAACCTTATAGATGATGCGCGCGATCGACTCCGACGCCGCACCCGAATAGGCCGCACACATCGGGTCGGCCCGTTGCGACGAGGTCGGCACCGAGAGCACGTTCAAGCACTTGGCGCTGATGCAGGTTCCGATCCGCGCGTCGAGGAAGGCTTGAATCTCGGCCTCGGTCATGGCGTACCGGTTGAAGAAGGCGTAGTCGCTAATGATGTACGCCGGGTTGAAGAATCGAGCGTCAGCAACCGCCTCGACGCCCTCGCCCAAGGCGACGCGCGCGGGGTCGAGGGTGGTGTCAGACACCGGTCGGTCGTCAGAGGCAGCGCTTGGCTGCGGCGCCGGCTCGGTCGTCGGGGCGCTGACGGACACGGCGGTCGCGGGCGACGCCACCACGAGACCCACGACGACCAGCATCGCGCTCAGTGCGGCTACGGCCCGGCGAACGGGCCGACCCAGGTCGGTGCCCTGCAACATGATGGCTGTACCCCCCGGTCAGCAAGTTCGTTGACCAAGCGTAACTGTCAACGGCCTATTCGGGTGAACCTCGGGCCGGCGACTATTCGTTCTGCGACAGGTCGGCCTCAACCAGCCGGCCCACCAGCTCGGTGAACGTGCACGTGGGCCGCCAGCCCAACTCGCGCTCAGCCTTGCGCGCATCGGCCACTTGCCGCGCCGGGTCTGCCGCCCGCACGAACGCCGGATCAATCTCGACATATTGCTGCCACTCGGTGATGCCCGCGGCCAAGAACGCCGTGTGTACAAAGTCGCGCACCGAGTGCGCCTGACCGGTACCGATCACGTAGTCGCCGCCGACCGGATGCGTGGCCATGCGGTGAAGAGCATCCACGTAGTCGGGGGCCCACCCCCAATCGCGTTCAACATCGAGCGAACCGAGGCGCAGAATCTGCTGCTGGCCTTTCGCGATGCGCGCCACGGACGCAGTGATTTTGCGCGTCACAAACGTCTCGGGCCGCAGCGGCGACTCGTGGTTGTAGAGAATTGCCGAGAAAGCCGTCAGCCCCCGGCTTCGGAATGCCCCCACGAGAAAGTGGCCCAGTGCCTTTGCCGCGCCGTAGGGCGACACCGGAGCAATGGGCGTGCTCTCGGTCTGGGGAGACTCGGCTGCCGCCCCGAAGATCTCGGCACTGGACGCCTGCACGACGGCAATGCGGTGCCCCCGCTCGTGAAGAGAGAACGCCGCCTCCAGCAGCGTGGCGACGGGCGACCCGGTCACCGCGACGGTGCCCACGGGGTCGGCCCACGACCCCGCGACCGAGGTGATTCCGCCGAGGTTGTACAGCTCATCGGGTTCGACATCGAGCACGATGCGGCGCAGCGTCTTGGTGTCGGCGAGGTCGGCGGCGTGCAACTCGACGCCCGGCACCGGGCGCACCCCGTCATCACCGGGCTTCACAACACCGTGAACCTCGTAGCCCTTGTCGCGCAGAAGCCTCGTGAGATACGTGCCGTCTTGACCGGTGATCCCGGTGATGAGGGCGCGAGGCACTTGCTAGCGATTCTCGCGCGCGTGCGCGAGATCGGCGTCGACCATCATCTCGACGAGCTCGCGGAAACCAACCTTGGGCTGCCAGCCCAGAACCTCACGCGCCTTCGCCGGATCACCGACGAGCAAGTCGACCTCAGCCGGTCGCATGAAGGCGGGGTCTTGACGCACGTACCCCGACCAGTCATCGATGCCCACGCGGGCGAATGCGACGTCGAGCAGCTCGCGAATGCTGTGCGTCTCGGCAGTCGAGATCACGTAGTCGTCGGCCTCGGGCTGCTGCAACATGAGCCACATCGCCTCGACGTAGTCGCCCGCGAAACCCCAGTCGCGACTCGCGTCGAGATTGCCCATCACCAGTTCTTCTTGCTGACCCGTCGCAATGCGCGCCACGGCCTGCGACACCTTTCGCGTGACGAACTCGGGGCCGCGGCGCGGCGACTCGTGGTTGAACAAGATGCCCGACGACGCGTGCATGCCATACGACTCGCGATAGTTGATCGTCATGTAGTGCGCGAAAACCTTGGCGACGCCGTAGGGCGAGCGCGGCCACAGAAGAGTCGACTCCCGCTGGGGCACCTCTTGCACCTTGCCGAACATCTCTGAGCTCGAGGCTTGGTAGAAGCGAACCTTCTCGACGTTCTCGCCCGCCCAAATGCGGATGGCCTCGAGGATGTTGAGGGCACCTTTGCCGGTGACATCGGT
>JAYUKK010000276.1:0-8091 GCA_043764515.1 Microbacterium sp. | reverse complement strand
GGCGCGATTGGGATTCCCCGGGCTTTGATCAATGGTTCAAGGCGTTTCTGACGGCGGGAGTCATCGCCGTGAGCTTTGCGCACGCCAACCTTCTGCTGTTGCTCGCCGGCCGCCGCCGCATGGTGATTCGGGTCGGCCTCATGGCGACCCTGGCGATGATTGCGACCGTCGCCATCATGATCATTCTGCCCATCCTCAGTGAGGGCCAGATTCCCGGCGTGGGCAACGAAGAGTGGTACTGGCGACTCTTCGGCGTCGTCGGCATTCTCGATGTGCTCGGCACAGTCGTCGTGCCCGTCTTGGCAATCTTCGTGAAAGACGCACCAGCGATCGCGGTCGCCAATGCCATGGGTCAGGATGCTGCTCCCACGCCCGCCGCGGGTGCTGGGCACCTCGCGCTCACGGTGCCAGCCGACCTTTCGGCTGCGCTCGAGCAGCGCGCGGCGGCCGACGGCGTGGACACGGTTACCGCTGCCCTTGCCGCGCTGCGCCGCGGCTTGCAGTAGCCCTGCTCGCTAGCCTGGGCTCATGACCGCCGATCACAACGCCCTGCCGCTCGACGAGACCTCGCGAGTGGCGCTCGCCGCACACGACCTCGCCTACGCGGTGCTCCATACGAGCGACACCGCGGCGCACGACCGATTCGTGCAGGCGTTCTACCGGGGCTTGCACTTCGAGGCCCTCACGCCCGACCAGCTCGCCGAGTATCGCGCGGGCTCCGAGCACGCGCGCTCGATCACGGTGCACGATTCCACCGCGGCGGAGCCCGAGACCCCGGTCGCGACGGTCGCCTCATGGCGAACACCCCTCAGCCTGGGCGATGCGCGCAGCATCGAGGCCTGGGCGATCAGTCTCGTGCATGTGGCGTCCACTCATCGTCGCCGGGGTATTGCGCGGGCGCTGCTCGAGGGTGAACTGCGCGCGGCACATGCGGCGGGCATCCCGATCGCGATGCTGACGGTCTCGGAGGCGACCATTTATGGGCGCTGGGGCTTCGGGCCCGCGGCCTATTGCGCCGACTATCGCATTGCGACGCGCGAGCTCGAGGTCACCGCCCCCGCGACGCCGGGCCGCGTGCACCTGGTCGAGGCGCGCGCGGTGAGGCCCCTGGCGCCCGGCATCGCGGCGCGTGCGCACGAGCGCATCGGCGGCGAGGTGGCGAGCGACGACTTGCTCTGGGATCGCGCGTTCGCCCTTGCGGAGCGAACCGCGTCGCACGCGCCGAAGCTGCGGGCCGCGCGCTACGACGACGAGCACGGCGAGCCACAGGGCTTCGTGCTCTACTCGGTCAACGAGCACGCGAGCGACTTCTCGGCTCACACGCTCACGGTCGAGCACTTGTGTGCCGCGACCGATGATGCCCTGACGGCCCTATGGCACTTCGTACTCGATCACGACCTGGTCTCGACCGTGGTCGCCGAGCTTCGGCCCGTCGATGAGCCGCTGGCGTGGATGGTGTCGAACCCGCGGGCCGTGCAGACGGTTGCGCGGCGCGAACACTTGTGGCTGCGCATTCTCGACGTGCCCGCGGCGCTCTCGGCGCGCCGCTATTCCGCCGCCGATTCGGTGGTGCTGCGAGTAGCCGACACTCTCGGTTTCGCGACGGGTGAGTGGATGCTCACGACAACCCTCGACGGCACCGCAACCGTCTCGGCCCACGCCGGCGACCCGCACGGCGCCGCTGTCCTCTCGCTCGGCGTCGAGGCGCTCGGGTCGCTGTTGCTCGGCGGAACCCCTGTCGAGGCGCTGCGCATCGCGGGCCGCCTCGCCGAGGGATCACCCGGCTCGGCGTCACGCCTCGACGCGATGCTGCACGTACCGCGCGCGCCGCACCTCAGCACCTGGTTCTAGAGCCGGCCACTAGGCCACCAGGCCGCGCCTCTCGAGCAGCGGCTCGATGACCGCGTCGCGCCCACGGAATTCGCGGTACGCCTCGAGCGGGTCGCGCGTTCCGCCGATGCCGAGAATGTACTCGCGGAAGCGGTCGCCGTTGGCGCGCGTGAGCCCGCCGTTCTCTTCGAACCACTTCACAGTGTCGGCGTCGAGCACTTCGCTCCAGATGTAGCTGTAGTAGCCGGCGTCGTAGCCGCCTGAGAAGGTGTGGGCGAAGTACGTGCTCGAGTAGCGGGTGGGCACGGCGGGGTTGTCGAGACCCACGCGCGCGAGTGCCGCGGCTTCGAAGGCGGCGACATCCGTCACGGCGGCGGCCTCGGCGGCGCTCAGCGTGTGCCAGGCCTGGTCGAGCAGCGCCGCGGCGAGGTACTCGCTCGTCGCAAAGCCCTCGCCCCAGAGCTGCGCCGACCGCACTCGGTCGAGCACCTCGGCCGGAATGGGCTCGCCCGTTTCGTAGTGCACGGCGTAGTCGTTGATGATCTCGGGCCAGAGCATCCACATTTCGTTGACCTGGCTTGGAAACTCGACGAAGTCGCGGTAGACGTTCGTGCCCGTGAAGCGCGGGTAGGTGACGTGCGCGACGAGGCCGTGCAACGCGTGTCCGAACTCGTGGAAGAACGTGTTGACCTCGTCGTAGGTCAGCAGCGTCGGCTCGCCCGCGGCGGGCTTGGGCACGTTGAGATTGTTGACGACGACCGTCGGATGCTCGAGCAACGTGTTCTGCCCGATGAGCTCGTTCATCCACGCGCCGCCGCGCTTGCTGTCGCGGGTGTACAGGTCGAGCACGTAGAGCCCGAGGTCGGATCCATCCTCGTTGCGCACCTCGAACACCCGCGCCTCCGGGTGGTAACCCTGCAGGTCGGGGCGCTCGGTGAAGGTGATGCCATAGACCTTCGTCGCGGCGGCAAAGACGCCCTGTTGCAACACGCGCTCGGCCTCGAAGTAGGGGCGCAGTTCGCTCGTGTCGACGTCGTACTCGGCTTTGCGAACCTTCTCGTTGTAAAGCGCCCAGTCGTGCGCCTCGATCGGGTGGCCGGCAAGGGCCTCGAGCTTGGCTTGCTCGGCGGCGGCATTGCGCGCCGCGGCGGGGGCGAGACGCTCGAGCATCGCGGCAACGCGTTCGGGGTTCTGCGCGGTCTGGTCGGCGGTGACGAACGCAGCGTGGCTGGCGAAACCGAGCAGCTCGGCTCGCTCGGCCCGCAGGCGTGCGATCTCGAGCAGCACCGGCCGGTTGTCGTGCTCGCCGTCACGCGAGCCGCGTGCCCTCGACGCTGCCATGATGCGTTCCCGCACCTCTCGGTGGGTGAGGCTCTCGAGCCACGGGTGCCCGGTCGGCAGCACGAGCGTGATGAGGTACTTGCTGTCGAGCCCGCGGTCAGCGGCCGCTTGTGCGGCGGCACTGATCTCGCCGGGGGAGAGGCCGTCGAGCTCGGACGGGTCATCGATGACGAGCGCGAGGTCGTTCGTGTCGGCGAGCAGGTTCTTTTCGAACCGGGTTTCAAGGGTTGAGAGGCGCGCGTTGAGCTCGCTCAGTCGCGACTTCTGCTCTTCGTCGAGGCCCGCACCGGCGAGGGTCATCTCGGTGTAGTGCCGCTCGACGAGGTAGCGCTGCTCGGGCGTCAGGCCCAGTGAGTCGAGCTGTGCGTGCAACTGTGCGATGCGCCAGTAGAGCGCCGAGTCGAGTTTGATGGCGTCTTCGTGAGCTGCGAGCTTCGGGGCGAGCTCTTCTTCGAGCGCGTTGGTCACGTCGTTCGAGTCGGCCGAGGCCTTGTTGTAGAACACGCGCAGCACGCGGGTCAGTAACTGGCCGCTCTGCTCGAGCGGCACCATCGTGTTCTCGAAGTGGGGCATGTCGCGTCGTCGCGTGATGTTCTGAATTTCGGCGAGTTGTTCGGCCATGCCTTGCTCGATGGCTGGGGCAAAGTGCTCGTCGCGAATCTCGGCGAACGGCGGCAACTGGTAGGGCAGGGTGCTCGGGGCGAGGAACGGGTTCGACATGGCATTAGCTTATGCCTCACGGTGCAAAGACTTCTCTGCAAAGAAATGCTTGCAAAGAAACCTTTGCGTTGCTACGGTATCGGTATGGCAACCGACACCGACACTGAGTCCGGCGCAGAGGCGAACCGCATTGCTGACCTTGACGGTCTCAAAGCGCTCGCGCATCCCTTGCGCATGCAGCTCATCGAAGCGCTCGCGACGCACGGCGAAGACACCGCGAGTGGCTTGGCCGAACGGCTTGGCGAGTCGAGCGGTGCAACGAGCTACCACTTGCGTCAGCTTGAGAAGCACGGCTTCGTGCGCGAGGTCGCCGATCGCGGCACGGCCCGCGAGCGCTGGTGGGAGCGCGTGCCCGGCCCCATCCACATCGGCAGCGACGAACTCACCAACAGCGAGGCCGCTCGTTCGGCGTCGCGCGTCATCATGCGCGAGTGGCTGCACCACCGCGAAGCGGGGGTGCGCGACCTGATCGATCGCGGCCACGACGTGCTCTCACCTGAGTGGCGCGAGGCGACCGCTTTGCAGTCGACCAGCGTGCACGTGACCGCGGCACAACTCAGCGCGCTCAACGATCAGATTCTCGACGTAATCGTCGCGTTCTCTCGCGAGCACCGCGGGCAGCGCGTGCCGGGCTCCCGCCCCGTGCAATTGCAGTACTTCGGTTTCCCCGTGCTCGACGGCATCGAGATTTCGGCCACCACGACCACTCAGAACAGGGGTTGATCATGACCACCATTTCGCTCACCGTGTGCGACGCGACTCCTCGCGAGTCGACGCTGCGCAAACTCGCCCTCGCCACGGGCATCGCCCTCGTGCAGTGGGCGCACAACCGGCCCGCTCGGCAGAGCCGCCAGCTCTCGCACGAACAGAACACGCTGCGCCGTGCGGCGCACGCGGCCTCAGCGAGGCAGCGCGAGAGCCTGCGGTACGGCATCGCGCAGTAAATCGGCTGCGCGGGCCCTGCCGTCGCCCGCACCCACGGGTAACGGGCGCAGCGGCTACAACGCCGCGTCGGCGCTCTCGATAATGACGGCACCGTCGGCCGATACGCGGATGCGCGTTCCGTCGTCGAGGTCGACCACCGGTCGGTTCTCGAGCCACGTCAGCGTCCACCGCCAGCTCGTGGTGTCGAAACCGAGCAGGTCGCCCTCCACGGCGCGAATCGCCGCGCGAACCTCAGGGCTGACGCGGGCGGGCGGCTCGCCGCCAACGGCCCAACGGGTTCCGAGTTGCATGCTTCAGACCTCCCACTCGTAGGTGACCCAGGTGGCTTTCGTCGCGAGGCGATCGTAAACCCGTTGAGCGCGCTCGTTGTCAGCGGCGGTGATCCAGCGCACGGTGCCACCGCCGTGCGCGCGGGCGTGTTCGGCGATCGCCTCGAGCAGTGCCGTCCCTGCTCCCGTGCCGCGCACCTCGGGCACGGTGTACAGGTCGTCGAGAAACCAGCCAGGCCCCGCCGTGAACGTG
Source organism: Microbacterium sp. (assembly GCA_043764515.1). GTDB lineage: Bacteria > Actinomycetota > Actinomycetes > Actinomycetales > Microbacteriaceae > Microcella. The sequence goes on along the minus strand of JAYUKK010000276.1, from coordinate 2,733 downwards.
TCGGGCTGCTCGCGCAGGTGCGCGAACCCCACGACCACGGCATCGACCTCGGCGACGAGGCAGGTCAGCGGGTGATCAGCATTCGTCAACCATGCCCACACCCCGTCGAGAATCTCGTCGGTGAAGTCGGTCTCATAGAACACGCCGTAGGCAGTGAAGAGCTCGCGCCAGCGCGCAGCGTCACGCGCCTCGATGGGCCTCACGATCATTGCAGTCATGACGGCTCAGGCCTCCGGTTGCTCGCCGAGCTCGATCGCGATGACCGCGACCTCGTCAGCGAGTTCGAACGTGAGCGACTCAATGCGGCCGACCGCGGCGAGGTCGCCCGCCGCGAGCTCGAGCAGCGAGGGGCCGGCAATCACGGCGCTCGCAACGGGCGTCTTCTGCGAGGCCTTCGCGTCGGTCTTCGCGCGTCGAATGCCGATGAGCGCTTGCGAGACCAGCGGCAGCAATCCGCCGTGTTGGGTGTCGACCCCGAGCTCGTCGACGGTCGGCCACGGTGAAGTGTGCACCGAGGTGTCGTGCGTCCAGCTCCAGACCTCTTCGGTCGCAAACGGGATGACCGGGGCGAACAGTCGCACAAAGACGTTGATCGCGAGCTGCAGCGCCGTGACGGCGCTCGCCTGGCCCGCCTCGCCTTGCGCGCCGTAGGCCCGCTCTTTCACGAGCTCGAGATAGTCGTCGGTGAACGTCCAGAAGAACTGCTCTGCCGCTTCGAGCGCACGCGCGTGGTCGTAGTCGTCGTAGGCGCGCGTGGCCGTCGTGACCACCTCGCCCAGGGTCGCGAGCATGTCGATGTCGAGCGGCTCGGTCACAGCATCCGGCCCCGTGACCGCACCGGCTGGTGCCTCGAACGAGTAGACGAACTTGGCGGCGTTGAGCACCTTGATGGCGAGGCGGCGGCCGATCTTGATCTGCTTCGGGTTCTGCGGATCGAACGCGGCGTCGGTACCGAGGCGCGACGACGCAGCCCAGTAGCGCACCGCGTCGCTACCGTGCTCGTCGAGCATTCCGGCCGGGGTGACGACGTTGCCCTTCGACTTCGACATCTTCTTGCGGTCAGGGTCGACGATGAAGCCCGAGATTCCCGCGTGCTTCCAGGGCAGGGTGCCGTGTTCGAGCTCGGCGCGCAGCACGGTCGAGAACAACCAGGTGCGAATGATGTCTTGGCCCTGGCTGCGCAAGTCGTACGGAAAGACGAGGCCGAACAGCTCGGGGTCGTCTTCCCATTTGCCGGCAATCTGGGGCGTGAGCGACGACGTCGCCCAGGTGTCCATGATGTCGACCTCGCCGATGAAGCCGTTCGGCTGGCCGCGCTGTGCCTCGTCGAACCCGGGGGCGGGCATCGAGGCGGGGTCGACGGGCAGCACTTCTTCGCTCGGCACGATGGGGTCGCCGGTCTGCTCGCCGTTCTCATCGAGCCGGTACCAGACCGGAATCGGCACACCGAAGAAGCGCTGCCGCGAGATGAGCCAGTCGCCCGAGAGCCCGCCGACCCAGTTCTCGTAGCGAACCCGCATGAAGTCGGGGTGGAAGTCGATCTCGCGTCCGCGCTCGAGCAAGCGAGCGTTGAGGGCCTCGTCGCGGGCGCCGTTGGCGATGTACCACTGACGCGTCGTGACGATCTCGAGGGGCTTGTCGCCCTTCTCGAAAAACTTGACGGGGTGCGTGATGGCGCGCGGTTCGCCCACGAGATCGCCCGATTCGCGCAGCAGTTCGACGATGCGCGCCTTGGCGCTGAAGACCGTCTTGCCCGCGAGCTCGGCGTAGGTCTCGAGCGCGGCACCCTCAATACCTTCGGGAGCCTCGGCGAGAATACGGCCGTCTTTGCCCAGGATCGGACGCAGGCCCAGGTCGAGCTCGCGCCACCACACGACGTCGGTCACGTCACCGAAGGTGCACACCATCGCGATGCCCGACCCCTTGTCTTGCTGCGCGAGGTGATGCGCCATGACGGGAACCACGACGCCGAACAGCGGGGTGCGCACGGTGGTGCCGAACAAAGCCTGGTAGCGAGGGTCATCGGGATGCGCGACCAACGCCACACACGCCGGAATCAGCTCGGGGCGCGTGGTCTCGATGTCGATCGTGCTGCCACCGTTCTCATCAGAACCAGCCGCGTGGAACGACACCCGGTGGAAGGCACCGGGCATCTCTTTGTCTTCAAGTTCGGCCTGGGCCACGGCGGTGCGGAACGTGACATCCCACAAGGTCGGCGCGTCGGCCCGGTAGGCCTCGCCGCGCGCGAGGTTGCGCAAGAAGGCGCGCTGGGCCGCTCGCTGCGCGTCGTCACCGATGGTGCGATAGGTCTGGCTCCAGTCGACGCTGAGGCCGAGCGTGCGCCACAGGTCTTCGAACTGCTTCTCGTCTTCGGCGGTGAGTGCCTCACAGAGCTCGACGAAGTTGCGACGAGAGATGGGCAACTGGTCGGCGGCCTTGCCGCTGGTTCCCTCGCCACCCTGCTGTGGCGGCGTGAAGTTCTGCACGTAAGCAAGCGTCGGGTCGCAGCGCACCCCGTAGTAGTTCTGCACGCGGCGTTCGGTCGGCAGGCCGTTGTCGTCCCAGCCCATCGGGTAGAAAATACTTCGTCCACGCATCCGCTGATAGCGGGTGATGAGATCCATGTGGGTGTAGCTGAACACGTGGCCGATGTGCAGGCTGCCGCTGGCGGTCGGCGGCGGAGTGTCGACGGAGAACACGCTGTCCGCGCCAGCTGCGATAGCGCCGGCTCGA
>JAYUKK010000275.1:0-2410 GCA_043764515.1 Microbacterium sp. | reverse complement strand
GTGTCAACGAGGCGCGACGCGAGCCTTCGCACCGGGCATCACGCTTGAATCTGCGTCACCGGCAGTGTCGAGTCGGCGCTCACGTCGAGCGACGAGGGCGCGTGCCCCGCGGCGATGAGTTGTGCGGCGAGCGCGGCGATCATCGCGCCGTTATCCGTGCAGAGCGACAGGGGCGGGATGCGCAGCTCGATCCCGGCCGCGGCGCACCGCTCCGCCGCCAAGGCCCGCACCCGCGCATTGGCGGCGACTCCCCCGCCGAGCAGCAAGCGCGGCACCCCGAGATCGGTGCAGGCGGCGATGGCCTTCGCCGTGAGCACATCGGCGACCGCCTCGCGAAACGAGGCGGCGATGTCGGCGATGGGTACAGGCTCACCCGCATCCCGAAGCCTCTCGACATGGCGAGCCACGGCAGTCTTGAGGCCCGAGAATGAGAAGTCGTAGCGGTGCCGCTCGAGGTCTTTCGGCAGCGTGAGCCCGCGCGGAAAGCGCACGGCACGCGGGTCACCGTCAGCCGCCGCCTGGTCGATGTGGGGTCCGCCCGGATAGGGCAATCCGAGAAGTCGTGCGACCTTGTCGAAAGCCTCACCCGCGGCGTCGTCAATCGTTTCGCCGAGCAGCTCGACATCGCTCGTCAGGTCACGAACATGCAGTAGCGAGGTGTGACCGCCCGAAACGAGCAGCGCGATTGTTGGCAGCTCGATTGCCGGCTCACCCTCGGTCCGCAGCACATCCGCGCCCACGTGCCCGACGAGGTGGTTGACAGCGTAGAAGGGCTTATCGAGGGCGACCGCGAGGGCCTTGGCAGCCCCCACACCCACCATGAGGGCACCGGCGAGGCCCGGGCCGCTTGTGACGGCGATCGCGTCGAGCTCGTCGAGCGTGACGCCCGCCACTGCGAGGGCTTCACGCAGCGCCGGTTCGAGAGCTTCAAGGTGTGCGCGGGCGGCCACCTCGGGCACAACTCCCCCGAAGCGCGCGTGTTGCTCCATCGATGACGAGATGACGTTGGCAAGCAGGGTTGTCCCGCGCACAATGCCGATGCCCGTCTCGTCACAGCTCGACTCGATGCCCAAGACCACGGGCTGTGCGGTCATCGCGGCACCTCCCAGCGCATCACGATCGCGTCGACATCGTCGGGCTGGTAGTAACGCGGCCGCACGGCGATCGCCGCAAAGCCATGCCGCTCATAAAGTCGCTGCGCGCCGGGGTTGTCCGCACGCACCTCGAGCAAAACGTCGTCGGCACCCCGCCCCGCCGCCTCGTCGAGCAGCACGCCCAATAACTGTGCCCCCAGCCCCCGCCCGCGATGGCGCGGATCGACCGCGATCGTCTGCACGTCGGCCTGGCCAGCGCCGGCCGGTGCACTGAGCCCGGCGTAGCCCACCACCACATCGCCGTCGACCGCGACCACATAACGGGTGTGTGCAGCGGCGAGCTCAGCGGCCATCATGTCGCGGCTCCAGGCATCGGTGACAAAAGTCGACGTCTCGAGCGCCATGATCGCGTCGAGGTCATCGATCTCGGCGTCGCGAATCGGCAGCTCGGTCATCAGCTCACCCGCTTCGGGGCCGAGAGCGTCACATCGGGCGCGCGCAGGTAGAGCGGCTGGGGGTCAGCGAACGGCAGGCCAGCAGCGAGCCGGGCGAGCGCCACGTGCGCGAGCGGCGCGGCAGGAATCTCGAGCACTTCGTGCGCGGGCACGGCCTCGTCGGGGGTCCACTCGATCCGTGTGACGAGGTGCGCCGGCTCCACGACCGTCGGCAGGGGCAGCGCGGCCGAGTAGACCGTCACGGCGACTTCGCGGCGGCGGGCATCCGTCACGACAGCGAACCGGCCCGCGGCGATGCCCCCCTCGACGAGCGCGAGCGCGACGGCATCGTGGCTGGGCACGGGCAGCAACGGGATGCTCCGCGCAAAGGCGACCGCGTGCGCCGCCGCGATGCCCACGCGCAAGCCCGTGTATGGGCCAGGGCCGATGCCCGTGACAACGCCCGTCAGCTCCGCCGTCGAGACCCCCGGAGCGTGCAGAACATCGTCGAGGAACGGGCCGATGACTTCAGCGTGGCGCCGCGTGTCGCCGGTGCTGCGCTCGGCGAGCACAAGACCGTCCAGCGCCACGATGGCCACGGCGGTGCCCGCTGAGGTGTCAATCGCGAGCAGCATGCAGCCAGCCTAGGTTGGCCCAGCGCGGGCCCACGCCCTCGATGGTCACCGCGCGCGGCTCGATTGGTGCCTCGTCGGGGTCGAGTGCGTCATGGGGGTCCAGTGCGCCGTCGTTGAGCTCGCTGTTGTTGAACGATCCGCGCGGACGCTCAATCGTGATGGCCAGCCACTCGTCCACGAGGTGCTCGAGCAGCCCCGCCCCCCACTCGACCACCACGATCGAGCCCGCGAAGTCGAGGTCAAGGTC
>JAYUKK010000274.1:0-8161 GCA_043764515.1 Microbacterium sp. | reverse complement strand
CCGATCCAGAGGAAGTGGGCGCTTGTGTTGTAGGGCGTTCCGGTGCGGGAGTCAATGCGCGTCATGGGCCGCTCGTAGTCCATGAGCAGGCCTTCATGGCTCGAGTAGAACTCGACGCGCTTGAGCTCGTCGAAGTCGGCTCCGGCCGCCTCCATGAACCTGACGGCGCGGTCGATCTCTTTCGCGAGACCCTCGTAGCGCTGATTCGCTGGGTTGGCCGCGAAACCCTTGTTCCAGCTGTGCACCATACGCAAGTCGGCGAAGCCACCCTGCGTGAACGCCCGAATGAGATTCAGCGTCGACGCGCTCGTGTGGTAGCCCTTCACGAGGCGCGCGGGATCAGCCTGCCGAGCCTCGGGGGTGAAGTCATACCCGTTGACGATGTCGCCCCGGTACGCCGGCAGCGTGACGTCACCGCGGGTCTCGGTGTCGCTCGATCGCGGTTTTGCGAACTGGCCCGCCATGCGGCCCATTTTGATAACGGGCATCGAGGCCCCGTAGGTGAGCACGACCGCCATCTGCAAGATGGTCTTCACCCGGTTACGAATCTGATCGGCCGTCGCACCGGCAAACGTCTCTGCGCAGTCTCCGCCCTGAAGCAAGAACGCGTCGCCTCGGGCAGCACGAGCCAAGCGGTCGCGCAACATGTCGACCTCGCCGGCGAAGACGAGCGGCGGCATCGAGGCGAGCTCGGCCGACGCGGCTGCGACGTCCGCGGCGTCGGGCCATTGCGGCTGCTGCTTGATCGGCAACGTGCGCCAGTGATCAAGACCGGCAACCACGGCGGGGTCGGCGTGCACGATGGTTTCGAACGGGTCGACCACGAGAGGAACGTCCTTACAGGGGGCAGGTAACGGATGCTCGGCGCATCGGCGCCGCGACGTTTCAGCCTATCGGGCGTTCGCCGGCCGCTTGTCCTTCACGGTGGTCGCGTACACGTCGAGATACTCTTGCCCGCTGAGTCGGCCGAGCTCGTACATGATCTCGTCGGTGATCGAGCGCAACACGAAGCGATCGCTTTCGAGGCCCTGGAACCGGCTGAAGTCGAGGGGCTCGCCAAAGATGACACCTGGCCGAACGACCTTCGGCAGCGTTGATCCGATCGGCATGACCTTCTCGGTGTCAATCATGGCCACGGGAACGACGGTCGCGCCCGACTCGAGAATCATGCGCGCCACCCCCGTTCGGCCGCGGTACATCACGCCGTCGGGGCTCCGCGTGCCTTCAGGGTAGATGCCGAGCGCGAAGCCTTCGGAGAGCACCTTGAGGCCCGTGTTGAGTGATGCCTCGCTGGCTTTGCCGCCCGAGCGGTCGATGGGAAGCTGCCCGCTCGCCTCAAAGAACATCTTGATGAGCCACCCCTTGATGCCGCGGCCCGTGAAGTAGTCGCTTTTGGCAAGAAAAACGACCCGGCGGTCGAGAACAAGGGGCAAGAAAACCGAGTCGGTGAATGACAGGTGGTTGCTGGCGAGGATCACGGCCCCGGTGCGGGGAACGTTCTCGATTCCGCGGACGTACGGCCGGAAGGCGGTGAGCAGAATCGGCCCGATCACCAGGTTCTTCATGAGCCAGTAGAACACCGGGAGTTCCCTTCGTCGGCAGCGCGGTCCAGCCTAATCGGTGAGCGGGTCATCCGCGCGGGCGACGAGTCACGAGGGCAACGACGTCGCATGGATGCGCGCCAGGTCCGCCGCTCCGACGACTCCCGCGTCATTCACGAGTTCCGCCACGACAAACTTCGGCTCGGGGTGATACCCGCGGGCTGGCAGGTGGGCGAGATATGACTCGCGCACGGGGTCAAGAAGCCGATCCCCTGCCACCGAGACCCCGCCACCAAACACGAACATCTCGGGGTCGAGAACGGCGCTCAGGCTCGCGCACGCCTGGCCCAACCACGTACCGAGCTGGCGCAGAGCGTGCAGGGCACCAGCGTCTTCATCAACGAGCAGTCGCGCAAGAATGTCGCCCGTGAGCCCGCCGGCACGCTCACGCTCGACCGACAGCTGAAGCCCGATACCTCCGGCATCGGCGATCTCATTAGCCATACGCAGCAAGGCACGACCCGAACCGTACTGCTCGATGCAGCCGCGTGCCCCGCATCCACATGGCAGTCCGTCAGGAACAACGCGCAGGTGACCGAGCTCGCCCGCGGTACCGAAGCCGCCGCGCAGCAGCCGATCGCCCGTGACAATCGCTCCCCCCACGCCCGTTCCGATCGTCAACATGGTCATGTCGTGCGCTTCGCGTGCGGCTCCGAATCGAAACTCGGCCCACCCCGCAGCATTCGCGTCATTGTCGATCGTCACGTCGATGCCGAGGCGCTCGCGCAGACGGTCTCTAAACGGCTCGTTGCGCCAATTGATGTTGGGTGCGTAGTAGACAGTCGACTGTGCCGCGTCGATAAAGCCCGCTGCCGCCACCCCCGCGGCGATGACCTGATGCCCGTCGCTCAGCTGCTCGATCATGCGCACCACGAGATCAGTGATGGCACCCGGATCACCGGCCGGTGTGGGCTCACGCAGGTCGGAGAGAATTTCTCCGTCGTCGCTCACGAGGGCTCCAGCGATCTTTGTTCCGCCGATGTCGATTCCGATGGAGTGCACGAGGGTCGAGTCTAGTGAGGCCGGACGTTCACCGTCCGTTGCCAGCCGCTGCGCGACTAGAGTGAGGGCACCATATGCCCGTCCGGTACCAAAGGAGTTGCCGTGCAAGAGTTCTATGTCCCGGCTGTCGTGACGCCTGACCCCGACGCGAATGCGAGTGACCTGCTGGTTGAGCGCGTGCGTCAAACGCCGAACGGCGCGCTGTTCTCACTTCCGACTGCTGATGGCGGCTGGTCTGACGTGACGGCTGCAGAGTTCCACGGCCAAGTGAAAGCGCTCGCCAAGGGTTTGATCGCCGCAGGTGTGAAGCCCGGCGAAAAGGTCGGTTTCATGTGCAAGACGCGCTATGAGTGGACCTTGGTCGACTTCGCGACGTGGTTTGCCGGCGCGGTGCTCGTGCCGATCTACGAGACCAGCTCGCCCAGCCAGGTTCAGTACATCCTCGACGACTCCGAAGCGAACCACATGATCCTGGAGACGGCGGACCACTTCGCTCGATTCGACGAGATTGCGGGAGACCTTCCGAAAATCGGGCACGTCTGGCAGATGCACCTTGGCGACCTCGAGAAGCTCGCATCGACCGGTGACAGCGTCACCGACGACGAGCTGGAAGCGCGTCGCACGACCGCGAATGGCAGCGACCTCGCGACCCTCATTTACACCTCCGGCTCCACCGGAGTGCCGAAGGGGTGCATCCTCACGCACTCGAACTTTGTCGAACTGTGCCGCAACGCCGCGGTCTCGATGAGCCAGGTCGTGAACCCGCAGTCGTCGACCCTGCTCTTCATCACGACGGCCCACATCTTCGCGCGCTTCATTTCGGTGCTCGGAGTGCACGGCGGCGTGAAGATCGGGCACCAGGCCGACACCAAGCAACTGCTCCCGTCGCTCGGCTCGTTCAAGCCCACCTTCTTGCTTGCCGTTCCGCGCGTGTTCGAGAAGGTCTACAACTCGGCTGAACAAAAGGCCGAGGCTGGCGGCAAGGGCAAGATCTTCCGCAAGGCCGCTGACGTTGCCATCGCCCACTCGAAGGCGCTCGACGCCGGCAGCGTGCCGTTCGGCCTCAAGGTGCAGTTCGCGCTCTTCGACCGCCTCGTCTACAGCAAGTTGCGGACGGCGATGGGAGGCCGTGTGGTCTACGCCGTTTCCGGCTCAGCTCCCCTCGGCCTTCGCTTGGCTCACTTCTTCCGCAGCCTCGACATCCGCATCCTCGAGGGTTACGGACTGACCGAGACCACGGCGCCCGCAACAATCAACCTGGTCGACAAGTTCAAGATCGGTACGACGGGTCCGGCTTTGCCGGGTGTCGGCATCAAAATCGCGGACGACGGCGAGATTCTCGTCAAGGGCATCAACGTCTTCGCGGGCTACTGGAAGAAGCCCGAGGCGACCGCCGAAGTCATGGACGGCGAGTGGTTCCGCACGGGTGACATTGGCACGCTGGATCACGATGGCTTCCTCACCATCACCGGCCGCAAGAAAGAGATCATCGTCACCGCGGGCGGCAAGAACGTTGCGCCCGCAGGCCTCGAAGACCCGATTCGCGCCAACCCGATCATTGGACAGGTCGTCGTGGTTGGCGACCAAAAGCCGTTCGTCTCCGCGCTCGTGACACTCGACTCAGAGATGCTGCCGGTCTGGCTCAACAACAACGATCTCGACGCGCAGATGTCGCTGACCGAGGCAGCACAGCACCCGAAGGTACTCGCCGAAGTACAGCGGGCCATCGATGCGGCGAACAGCCGCGTTTCTCGCGCCGAGTCGATTCGCAAGTTCACGGTGTTGGCCACAGAGTTCACGGAAGCGAGCGGCCACCTCACGCCGAAGATGAGCATCAAGCGTCATGTGATCACCAGCGACTTCGCCGATGTGGTCGAGGGCATGTACAGCGGGGCGCCCGAGACCCAGGGCATCTCGCTGCAGTAGTCACTGCTCGTCTCGAGCACCGACAGCAGGGCGCCGTGGTCATCGTGACCGCGGCGCCCTGTTCGGTGCTACGGGCGCGCGAACCAGTCGGCCTGCCGCACGGCACGCATGGCCTCACGCTTGACGTCGGGGTCGAGGCCTTCGATGTACAGCCGGCCATCGAGATGGTCACACTCATGCTGAAGCGCTTGAGCAAGCAGGCCATCACCACTCAGCTCGACTACCGCTCCGTCAAGGTCGACGCCCACGACACGCGCCCAGGGGTGCCGTCGACGTTCGAATCCGAAGCCGGGAACACTCAAGCAGCCCTCATCGACGGGCTCGGCCTCGCCGCGTACCTCAGCGAGTTCGGGGTTGAGCACATAGCCGACCACCCCGTCGACGTTGTAGCTGAAGGCGCGCAGCGCCACACCGATCTGCGGCGCAGCGACACCTGCGCGCCCGGGCACCTTCACGGTGTCCAATAGATCAGCGACGAGAGCATGCACCGACGCGTCGATGCGCCGAATGGGATCCGCAACGCTGCGCAGCACGGGGTCACCGAACAAGCGGATGGGTCGTACGGCCATCGGCCCGTCAGACCCCGCGGCGCACAGGCATACCCTGCGCGATCAATGCGGCAAGCTCACGAGCGGCGTGCCGAGTGAACGGTCGTAGTTCTTTCCACGAGATGACAGAGCCGGCAGCGAGAAGCTCATCGTAGGGAATGCGCACGATCTCGCGCACCCGCGAGGCGAAGTGCGCTTCGATCTCTTCGAGCTTGACGAGGTTCGTGCCCTGGGTCGCCGTGTTGATCGCGACAATCGACTCGCGCACGAGGTCGCCATAGCCGTTTGCTTCGAGCCACGTCAGCGTCTCTGATGCAAGCCGGGCCTCGTCAACACTGCCGCCCGACACGATCACGAGCGCATCAGCCCGCTGCAGGGTTGCTCGCATCACGGAATGGACAATGCCGGTACCGCAGTCGGTCAGCACGATCGAGTAGTAACGCGCCGCAAGGTCGGCGACGACGTTGTAATCGTTCTCGTCAAAGGCCTCTGACAGCATCGGGTCGGTGTCGGAAGCCAGAATGTCGAGCCGAGTCTCATCGCGCGACACGAGCGTAGAGAAGTCGGTGAATCCCTGGATGCTTGGCGCGCGATTCACGACGTCGCGCACCGTCGCGCGAGTCTGTCGTGCCACGCGCTCGGAGAGCGTGCCACGGTCAGGGTTTGCGTCGATCGCGATGACGCGGTCGTCGCGCACCGACGCGAGCGCCATACCCAGGAGCGTCGTAATGGTGGTCTTGCCGACACCACCCTTACGGGTGAGGACAGGAACGAATCGAGCTCCACCTTCGAAGGCAGTCGCGATGCGCGTGTCCAGCTCTTTTCGGGCCCGAACACGCGCAGAATCGCCGATGTTCACGAGGTGGAAGGTGATTGCGTAGACGAAGGCAGGCCACAGACCCTCGGGGGCCGTACGCGAGCGACGGCGCGGCTCGATCAGGCGGTCAGCCGTGAGCATAGCCGCCGACTCGGGGCCCTGGTGGACTCCGTCGAGCATGTCACGTCGCGTGTAGATGCCTTCGGCCACAGGCAGCGGAGGAACCTCCGGCTCGGGCTCGACCTCGGGGTTGGTGACGACCGCGTGCAAATCATCGTGAGCAAGGGCGATGACGGTCGTTCCCGATTCGAGAACCTGCACCACCGCGGGATCGATTCCGAACTCGACAAGGGCGACCGCCTGCTCGTCTTCGGGTTGCTCGTGCACCGACTCCGGAAGCTCAACATCGATCGTCAGGCTCGCGGGCAAAGCCGATGCGAGATCAGCATCTGCCGTCGGCTCAACACCATCAGCAACGGTCGCGGCCGCGGTCGACACACGATCGACTTTGGTTCTGACGCGTTTTTCAGCCACGGGAGCAACTCTCTCTGAGATCGAACGACTGCTCATTCTAGCCGTGCGGACCGAAGCTCAACTCGGAAGACGCCGTGGGCTGAAGCGCGCTAGGCGATGACGACGAGTAAATCGCCCGCCTCACACTGCTGCGTGGCCGGAATCGCACGTCGCTGCACAACGCCAGCCACGGGAGTCGTGATCGCTGCCTCCATCTTCATGGCTTCGATTGTGGCGACGGCCTGACCGGCCTCAACGCGCTCGCCTTCTGAAACATGAAGCGTCACGACGCCCATGAACGGCGCAGCAATGTGGCCGGCTTGGCTGAGATCGGCCTTCTCCGCGCTCGCGACATCCACAGCAACGCTTCGATCACGTACCGTGATCGGCCGCAACTGGCCGTTCAGCGTCGCCAAGACACTGCGCATGCCCTTCTCGTCGGGCTCGCCGATCGCCTCGAGGCTGACGAGAAGGCTCACACCCTGTTCGATCTCAATCGAGTGTTCGACCCCCGGGCGCAGGCCGTAAAGGTAGTCAGGCGTGGCGAGAACCGAGAGGTCGCCGTATTGCTCGCGCACCTGCAAAAACTGCTGGGTCGGTTGCGGGAAGAGCAACTGATTGAGCACGAGGCGACGCTCGTCCGTGCTGCCCGCGAGCTTGGCGCGTTGGTCATCAGTGATCGGCGTCGTGCCGATCTTGATGGTGCGGCCCGCGAGCACTTTGCTGCGGAACGGCTCTGGCCATCCGCCGGGGAGATCGCCCAGCTCTCCGGCCATAAAGCCGATGACGGAGTCAGGAATGTCGTAGTTCTGGGGGTTCGCCTCAAAATCTGCTGGGTCGGCACCCGCAGCCGCCATTTGCAAGGCGAGATCACCGACGACCTTCGACGAGGGGGTGACCTTCGTCGGGCGGCCGAGGATCCGGTTAGCAGCGGCATACCAGTCCTCGATGACCTCGAAACGATCGCCGAGGCCGAGCGCGATCGCTTGCTGCCGCAGGTTCGACAGTTGGCCTCCGGGAATCTCGTGCGTGTAGACGCGACCCGTGGGCCCGGGGATACCCGATTCAAAGGGAGCGTAAGCACGGCGCACCGCTTCCCAGTACGGCTCGAGATCGGCGACCGCCGCGAGACCGAGGCCCGTGTCACGCTCAGTGTGCTCAAGCGCGGCCACGAGGGCCGAGAGCGAGGGCTGGGAGGTCGTGCCTGCCATGGGTGCGCTCGCGGCATCGACCGCGTCTGCTCCGGCCCGCGATGCTGCGAGCAGCGTGGCCAGTTGGCCACCGGCGGTGTCATGCGTGTGGACATGCACCGGCACGTCGAAACGCTCGCGCAAGGCGGCCACCAGGGTCTCAGCCGCACCAGCGCGCAGGAGACCCGCCATGTCTTTGAGCGCCAGAATGTGCGCCCCCGACTCTACGATGTGCTCGGCGAGGCGGAGGTAGTAATCGAGCGTGTACAGGTCTTCGGCCGGATCGAGCAGATTGCCCGAGTAGCACATACCGACTTCGGCGACGGTCGTTCCGGTCGCGAGCACGGCGTCGATAGCTGGACGCATCTGGTCGACGTCGTTGAGAGCATCGAAGATGCGGAAGATGTCGATGCCCGTCGCCGCGGCTTCGGCGACGAAGGCATCGGTCACCTCGGTGGGATACGGCGTGTAGCCGACCGTGTTGCGCCCGCGCAGCAGCATCTGGATAGCGATGTTGGGCATGGCCTCACGCATCGCCGCAAGACGCTGCCAGGGGTCTTCCCC
>JAYUKK010000273.1:0-2430 GCA_043764515.1 Microbacterium sp. | reverse complement strand
GATGAGCCTGACGTCGAGGCCGTGCCCGACCGAGCGAAAGAGTACGGCGCCGAGATCAGCCGACTTGTCGACGCGAAAGCGGCCCTGGTTGAAGTAGGTCTTTCCGGCATTGCGAATGTGGAAGGCGCCGCACGCGAGGGCGACAAAGCCTTCTTCGACCAGGGCCGCTTTCGCGTCGACAAGTCGGCTGATCTCGGCGCCGTACTCTTTCGCTCGGTCGGGCACGGCCTCGACGTCAGGCTCATCAGGCTGACCGAGGTCTCCCGTGTATGTGCACGGAATTGCGCCCTTATCGCGCATCCACGCGACAGCAACGGAGGTGTCGAGGCCTCCGGAGAAGGCGATGCCGACGCGTTCGCCGACGGGCAGGGAGGTCAAGACTTTAGACACGGTTCCAGCCTATCGGCGGTGCGTAGCGACCCCGGCGCCGATGAGCCTGGTCGCGTCATGGCCCGGAAACACGCGACCCCTATCATGGGCCATCCCCTGAAGCACTCCCCCGACCCCCTCGTGGAGTACCCGTGACCCGAACTGCACGCCCCCAGCGACGCGCCCGAGCGAGGCTGTGGGGCCCTGTCGTCGCCCTCGTTCTCGCGGGAACGGCACTCGCAGGGCCCACGGCCGCCGGGGGAAGCACCATCAATCCCGAAGAACCGATCGTGTACGAAGGAGCCCTCACTCTCACGTCGGTCGAAGGCGACACGCTTGCCCTCACCGCCCGCCTCGCCGTTGACTGCGCCGTCGAACCCTGCACGGCCATCGTGACCATCCTCACTGGCGACTTCGTGGCGTCACCGACAAATGACCAAGAGCTCGCCATGACCGGGGGTAGCACACGGGCCGATCTGCCCTTCTACGGCGACCTGTGCGCACTCCGGTTCGTCGGTGCCGGGGCGCTCGCGATTGACGTTGCCGGAGACACGGCAGCGGTCACCCGCGGCTCGGGTCCGGCCTCGGCTGCCTGCCCGGATGGCGCCGACGCGTCGGCGTCGGCCGCGACCATTGCCGGCACTCTTGCCCGCGTTTCCGGTTCGTCGTGCCTCATCGACGCGACGTGTCCGACGCCCACACCAACGCCCGAGCCCAGCCGGAGCGCAGTAACCGCGGCGCCCGTCGACGAACAAGTCAGCGATTCGGGCGCGCAAGAACCGCGACCCCTGACCGAGCCAGGAGTTTTGAGCGGGCTGCGAAACGTCAGTGACGTCATCACGCCCACGAACCTGTTGTGGGCGGGATCAGGCTCCGCAGTGCTCGCGATTCTGATCGCGTTTCCGACGGTGCTGCTCGACTCGAGTACCGAACGCGTCGCCGCCCGCATCGAGCAGCGGCGCTCGGCGCGTGCCGCGCGGCCCGGAGGCGGACCGACACGACCTCCGCTTACCCTCCTCGGCTGGCCGGCTGCCCTGGGCGGTCTGGTCGTGGCGGCAGCGGCATCCACCATCGTCGACCCCGACTTTGGAATCGACGCCGTAGGCCTACGCACAGCGCTCGCGATTTTCGCCGGCTTCCTCGTCGTGATCGGTCTCGGCTGGCTGATCGTCGCGGTGACCCTGCGCCGCACCCACCCGCACACTCTGCCGAGGATCGAGTTTCGCCTGCTCACCATCGCGTTCGTGGCACTTGCGGTGGTCGCGAGCCTGCTCTCGGGCTTCGAGCCGGGAGTCATCTTTGGGTTCATCGCCGGAGTGGGGTTCGGTGCCGCGATTAGTACGCGCGCTCGAGCGGGCGCCGCGGTGCTCATGACGGGCTACATGATTGTCATCGCCGGTGCAGCCTGGATTGCGTACAGCCTGCTCGTGCCGGTCGTCGGCGCGGAACCCTCGCTCCTTGAGCTCATCGCCCTCGAGTCGTTGAGTGGCATCGCCATTGCGGGTGTCTCAGCTCTCCCCCTCGCGCTGCTGCCCCTGCGGGGCCTGAGCGGGGAATCGATCTGGGCGTTCAGCCGAATTCTGTGGCTGCTCTTCTATGCCGTCGCGGTCGCCGGTTTCTTGATTGTTCTCGTTCCCCTCCCTGACTCGTGGCAACTGGTCGAGCTCGATCTGATCGCATGGGGAATCGGCTACGCCGCGTATGTCGGCGTCGCGATTGTCGCGTGGCTCATTGCGGTTCGTCCGTGGGTGCGGGAGAAAGCCGACGATGAGGTCGGGGCGGCCGCCGACTAGTCTGGCGCGCATGGGCGAGCCGAGCATCCGCATCGTGGCGGCGAACGAGGTGAGCTGGGACGACCTGCAGGCCATTCTCACCGGCGCCGCGGGCCGCTGCCAGTGCACGCGCCAGCGCCTGGGCGATCGTGAGTGGTATGCATTGCCTGTCGAGCAGCGCGCCGCGGTACTGCGGGCGGCCGTCGGGTGCGACGAACCCGCCGGCCTCGACCGCGACCCCGCGCGGACCGCGGGCATTGTCGCTTTTGTCGACGATGTGCCGGCCGGT
>JAYUKK010000272.1:0-2432 GCA_043764515.1 Microbacterium sp. | reverse complement strand
CACTCGCGTGGGCGTCACTTAAGTCGACGTCACTCGCGCAAGCGCACCAGGTGGATTTGCGTCGACTCGTCGAGCTCGACGATATTCGCGCGCGACTTCACGAACTTCGAGAAGCTACTGTAGCCGAGGGCCTTCTCGTTGAACGCCGGGTCAAGCCGTTTCATCTGGTTCTTGAGTGCCGAGGCATGGGCCCAGTCGGCGTCGTCGGCTTCGTGCACGAGCCGCAGCGCTCGCACGAGCAGCGCGCTCGCCGCTCGCTTTGATGTCACGGTCTCGGCGATGGCGTCATCCGTCACGATCGACGGCGCGGGCTCTGTGAGGGCGGCCGCCTTCGACGCGCGGCGTGGCGCTTTCGTGGCAGGCGCGGCACCGTCGGGCCCAGCACCGTCGGGCACCACAACGAGGTCGGCGACGATGTTGGCGGCGGGCCGGATGCCCGGCAAAGAGTCGTAGTCGGCATACTCATTGCACGCCGCGGCCAGAGACTTGCTCGTGCCGCCGGCTACCCCGATGCCGACGATGTACCGCCCCAGGCGCTTGGCTCGTTGGGCCAGGGCGATGTAGTCGCTGTCACCCGCAGCGATCACGACGTGGGTGATGTCGGGCAAGCGGAAGAGGTCTTCGACCACGTCGACCGAGAGGCGAATGTCGGCGCCGTTCTTCATCTGCTGCGTGGCCGGAAAGAGCTGGGTCAGATCGACTGCGCGCTCCATGAGTTGACCCTGATAGGTGGCGTTGACGCCCACCGACCAGTCGGCGTAGGCGCGCGAGAGCACGATCGTGCCGAAGGCCGACGCGAAGTCGAGAATCGCGCTGATGTCGACGGTCGCGTGCCGAACCTTTTCACGTTGTTCCGCGCTCGCATCAGCGAGCCCGGGCGCGAGCTTGTAGACGTTGTCTTTGCGCCAGGCGCCGCGGCCGTGCACTTGGTCGTAGCGCGAGATGACGATGTTGTCGAAGTCGATGTAGACCGCCACGCGGTTCTCGGCTGATTCGGCCATGGGTCGCCTCCTTCTGGATCGGGACCCGTTCGCCCCCATCCTGTCAGGCCGTAGCGCTGTTCAGCAGAGCAGCGCTCAGGGCTGGGGGTCAAGCGCGTCGTAGTCACGCAGGCTGCGGTACACCCGCAAGAACACGGCGCAGATGACGATGATGATGAGCCCGCCGAGCAAGGGCGGAAACCACAGCAACGCCGTGAGGCTGAGCGCGCCAACATAGAGGTCGCCGACGCGGGGGCCGCCATTGACGACGACCGTGAAGAGCCCCTGCAGGCGCCCACGCATGATGTCGGGCACCGCCGCCTGAATCATGGTGGTGCGATAGATCATGCTGACCGAGTCGGCCGCGCCCGAGATGGCGAGCAACACCGAGGCGATGACGAGTGCGGGGATGTTGGCCTGGGTGATGTCCGTGCCCACGTCAATCGGCAGCACCGTCGTCGCGAGCAGCAGCACCCCGAAGAGCACAATGCTGCCGCCATAGGCAGCAACCGCAATGACCATGCCCTTACCGTGCGCGCGCACCGCCGCCACGCGACCCGACAGCAGGCCCAGCACGAGCATCCCGACCGCGCCGGCCGACGAGAGGATGCCCACGGTGACGGCCCCGCCCCCGATGAGCAGGGCGCCGATCGCCGGAAACAGCACGCGTGGGTTGCCAAACGTCATGGCCATAATGTCGAGCACGAACGAGGCGCGGATGTTCGGGGCAACCCGCAAGAACTTCCAGCCTTCGACGACCGAGCGCAGGTCGGCGCGGCGGCGCTCGCCGTCGGGAACCATCGCGGGAAGTGTGTACAGCCCATAGAAGGCGGCGAGAAACAGAACGACGTCGACCGTGTAAGTGGCGCTGAAGCCGACGTAGGCCACGAGCAGCCCGGCGAGCGCGGGCCCGACGGTGAGCTGAACTCCTGCGCTGATGCCGCCGAGAGCGCCCGCTGCGGGCAGCAACTCGAGCCGCACGAGGCGCGGCACCATGGCAGATCGCGCAACCTGCACCATGACGGCGGCAACAGAGTTGACGGTAATGAACACGTAGAGCGGCCAAATATCCGGCACGCCGAGCCAGCTGTAGAGAGCAATCGCGGCAGTCGAGGCCCACGCGGCGATCGCCGCCACAAGAGCGACCGTGCGGCGGTCGAAGCGGTCGGCGAGCGCACCACCGTAGAGCCCGAAGATGATCATGGGGCCGAGCGCGAAGGCCGCCACGAGAGATACGGCGAGCGTCGACTCCGTGCGGTCGTAGATGTCGAGGCCCACGGCCACGATGGTCATCTGGCTGCCGATGCCGGTGATCGCCCCACCTGCCCACATGCGGGCGAAGGCGGGGCTCTCGCGCAGCGGGCGCAGGTCGACGAGGTGCCCGCGGCGTGCGGCAGGGGGAGCGGTCACGGTCGCTCCAGGCTACGCGGTGCGCAGGCTAGCGAGACACCG
>JAYUKK010000271.1:0-2433 GCA_043764515.1 Microbacterium sp. | reverse complement strand
GCGACATGCTTGCGAATGTCGCGGCAGGCCTTGTCCTCGTCGTCGAAGAACTCGACGAGCAGCTCGGCGTGCCGACGGAAGGCGTCAGCGACCTCGCCGAGGCCCGGCATCGCTTTGTGCTCTTCACCACGGAAGGCCGCCGAGAGGTCGCCGAAGAGCCACGGGCGGCCCAGGCAGCCGCGCCCGACGACGATGCCGTCGCAGCCCGACTGCTCGACCATGCGCAGGGCATCCTGAGCCGACCAAATGTCGCCATTGCCGAGCACCGGAATGCTTGAGATCGACTCCTTGAGCTTTCCGATCGCATCCCAGTCGGCATTGCCGGAATAGAAGTCAGCTGCGGTACGCGCGTGCAGGGCGACCGCCGCGACACCCGCACCCTCGGCGGCCTTCGCGGCCTCGAGGTAGGTCAAGTGGTCGGCGTCAATGCCCTTGCGCATCTTCACCGTCACGGGAATGTCGCCCGCGGCGGCGACCGTGGCCTCGACGATGCGGCGGAAGTGCTCGAGCTTCCACGGCAGGGCGGCTCCCCCGCCCTTTTTCGTGACCTTGGGAACGGGGCATCCAAAGTTCATGTCAATGTGGTCGGCCAGGCCCTCGCCCGCGAGAAACGCTGCCGCCTCGCCCGCCGTGGTGGGGTCGACGCTGTAGAGCTGGATGCTGCGCACCGTCTCGCTCTCGTGGTGCGTGATGAGGCGCAGGCTCTCGGGCGTGCGCTCAACGAGCGCGCGGCTCGTGATCATCTCGCTCACGTAGAGCCCCGCGCCGTATTCGCGACACAGCCGACGGAACGCCGTGTTCGTGATGCCCGCCATCGGCGCGAGCACGACGGGCACGCTCAGCGGAATCGGCCCAATGCTGAGCGGCGCGGCCTGTGGCGCTGCGGGAAGGGTGGCGGTCGACATGGTGCCTCTAGTCTCCCAGGTCGCGCTGGCTGCTGCGTCAGCGCGCGCTCAGGGCGTGGGCCTGCTCGATGATGCGCACCGTTTCGAGGGCGTGGCGGGCATCCACCGGAACCGGTGCGCCGTCACGGATGCTCGCCGCCACCTGCGCGTAGAAGTCGGGGTAGCCGCCCTCCTCGGTGGGCACGGGCACAAGCGGCTGTTCGCCGTTGTCGATGCCGAGCAAGCCCCACTCGGCCTTCGGCGTCTCGCCATAGCCGGGAGCGCCGGGCCAGCGGCCCACCTTGAGGTCGGGCTCTTGCCCGTCGAGGCCGTACACGCTGTAGCCGCTCGCGTCACCGAGCACGCGGAACCGCGGCCCGCTCTGCGCCGCGACGCGGCTCATCGTGAGGTGACTGCGCACCCCGTTCTCGTGGCGCAACGACACGAAAGCGTCGTCTTCACTGCCAAGGCCCTCGCGCACGGCGCGCAGTTCGGCGACCTCGAGGGTTGCCGGGCCAAAGAGTGTGAGCGCCTGGTCAATGAGGTGGCTGCCGAGGTCGAACAGAATGCCGCCGCCCTGCGCGGCGCTGATCTGCCCCTGCCACTGGTCGCGCTTGGGGGCACCGAAGCGCTCAAACGTTGACTCGAATCGGTGCACCGTGCCGAGCGCGCCCGACTGAACGAGTCGCGTGACGGTACGGAAGTCGCCGTCCCATCGGCGGTTCTGAAACACCGTGAGCGGGCGGCCGGCCTTCTCGGCGGCCGCGATGATCGCCTCGGCGTCGGCGACGGAAGGCACGAAAGGCTTGTCGATGACGACGGCGGCTCCGGCCTCAAGTGCGGCCACGGCTTGCTCGCGGTGAACGTGCGGCGGCGACGCGAGCACGACGAGGTCGAGGTCGGCGGCCCGCGCGAGAAGAGCATCCGTCGTCATGATCGTGGCGTCAGGATGCGCGGCCGAGGCCTGCGCAGCCCGGTCGGCATCACTCGTCGCGATCGCGGCGATCGTGAACGCCGGATTCGTGGCGAGGAACGGGGCGTGAAAGACTCGACCCGCGAGTCCGAAGCCAATAATGCCTGCCCGCAGGGGTGCGCCGTTGCTCATGGGCTCAGCCTAGATTGCGAAGGGGTTGACCATGACGCAGGGCGGACGCGAACGCGTAGCGGCCGACGCAGCGGCCCGCGGGCTCGCAGTCGAATTCATCGAACGGATGCGGGCGAACTCGCTCGAGGAGGCCGCCGAGATTCTCGGCATCACCCCGGCCGACATCGTGAAGTCGCTGGTCGTCAAGCGCAGTGACGGCACGTTTCTCTTCGCGCTCATCCCCGGCGACCGCCAAATCTCGTGGCCAAAGCTGCGCGCACTCGTCGGTGTGAACAAGCTGCAGCTGCCGGCCCCTGAGCTTGCTTTCGAGGCCACGGGCTACGAGCGCGGCACGATCACGCCCCTTGGCTCAACGACATCCTGGCCCGTGTATGCCGATTCCGGCATGGTCGGCCGGCGTGTGTCAATGGGCGCGGGCGAGCACGGCTATTCACTTTTCGTTGA
>JAYUKK010000270.1:0-2434 GCA_043764515.1 Microbacterium sp. | reverse complement strand
CCCGCGAGCACCACGGCGACGTGGTGGTCGACCCGTACGAGTGGCTGCGGGAGAAAGAAAGCCCCGAGGTTGTTGCGCACCTGACCGCCGAGAACGCCTATGCCGAGGCACGCATGGCCCATCTCGATGAGTTGCGTGACCGCATCGTCGACGAGATCAAGGGGCGCACGCTCGAAACCGACATGAGCATCCCCGTGCGCGAGGGCGACTGGTGGTACTACGGGAGGTCGGTCGAGGGGCTGCAGTACGGCATCCAGTGCCGCGTGCCCGCGGCGTCGATCGACCCGGCGAACCCGACTGACCCGGCAGCGTGGACTCCCCCGCCGCCGCTCGACGACCCGAGCCAGCCGCGCGAGGGCGAGCAGGTCGTCATCGACGGCAACGTCGAGGCCGAGGGTCACGACTTCTTCTCGATCGGCTCGCTCGACGTGAGCGACGACGGCCGCTGGCTGCTGTTCGCCATCGACACCGAGGGCGACGAGCGCTACACCCTGCGCATTCGCGACCTCCACTCGGGCGAGACGCTGCCCGATGAGATCACCGAGACCGCCGCCGGGGCGTTCTTCGACCCGAGCGGGCAGTTCGTCTTCTACTCGACGGTCGACGAGTCGTGGCGCCCTGACACCGTCTGGCGGCACCGCGTTGGCACGCCTCGCAGCGACGACATCGCCGTCTTTCACGAGCCCGACGAGAGCTACTGGGTTGGTGCCGGCCGCACGCGCAGCGGGCGCTACCTCATCATCGAAGCGGCATCGAGCATCACGAGCGAGACCCGCGTGCTCGACGCGCGCACCCCCGAGGGTACGTTCACGGTCGTCTGGCCGCGTCGCGACGGTGTCGAATACGACCTTGAGCACGCCGTCGTCGGCGGCCACGATCTCTGGCTCATCACGCACAATCACGAGGCCCCCGACTTCCAGATCATCGCGGTGCCGGTGGATGCTCCCCTCGCCGACCCCGTGACGCTCGTGCCGCACTCCCCCGGGCGCCGCGTTGAGGGCGTCGACGCGTTCGAGCGTTTCCTCGTGCTCGACTACCGCGCCGAAGGACTTCCCCGCACGGCCATCGCCCCGCTCGCGCCCGATACCGAGGTCGCGACGCTCTCGTGGCCGGGCAGCGGCTGGGTCGACCTGCAGGCACCCATGGGCGCCGACAAACTGGTGTCGATCGGAGCGCGTGGCAACCCCGAGTGGGGCCAGCCCTTGCTGCGTTTCGGCTACACGAGCTTCACCGAACCCTCGACCGTGGCGAGCCTCGATGTGGCGCGCATGCGCGAGGGGGTGGCCGCAATGACTGTACTCAAGCAGCAGCCGGTGCTCGGCGACTACCGATCGAGCGACTATGCCGAACGCCGCGACTGGGCCGTCGCGCCGGACGGCACGCGCGTACCGATCTCACTCGTGTGGAAGAAGGGGCTCGTCGGGTCACTCGACGGCATCGCGGGCTCAGAACCGAGCAGCCTGCACCTCTACGGCTACGGCAGCTATGAGTCGTCGATTGACCCCGGCTTCAGCATCCCGCGCCTGTCGATGCTCGACCGGGGTGTGGTGTTCGCGATCGCGCACGTGCGAGGCGGCGGCGAGCTCGGGCGTGCGTGGTACGAAAATGGCAAGACGCTCTCGAAGAAGAACACGTTCACCGACTTCGTCGCCGTGGCGCAGCACCTCGTCGACACGGGCGTCACGGCTCCCGACCGTCTCGTCGCCGAAGGCGGCAGCGCGGGCGGTCTCCTCATGGGCGCCGTCGCGAACCTCGCCCCGCAGTTGTTCGCGGGAATTCTTGCCGACGTGCCTTTCGTCGACCCGCTCACGAGCATCCTCATGCCCGAACTGCCGCTCACCGTGATCGAGTGGGACGAGTGGGGCAACCCCCTCGACGACGCCGAGGTCTACGCCTACATGAAGGGCTACTCGCCCTACGAGAACGTCAGCGAGCAGCGGTATCCCCGCATCCTCGCCGTCACCTCGCTCAACGACACGCGCGTGCTCTACGTCGAGCCGGCCAAGTGGGTGGCGCGGCTGCGTGAGGTGGGGGCGGATGCCCTCCTGCGGTGCGAGATGGAAGCCGGGCACGGCGGCGTCAGTGGCCGCTACTCGGCCTGGAAGCAGCGCGCCATCGAGCTGGCCTGGCTGCTCGACGTGGTGGGAATCTCCGACTGAGAAAGAGTCATTCGATCGAGCCGGAAAATGCCCGGTCAGGTGAGTGATGCTCTGCAAGATTCATGCAACGGAATGCACTTTTCTTGCTAACGTCAGGCGGGTGACTGAGACTTCCCCCCTCGGCGAAAAGGCCGCCTCTGCCCGACTTTCGACCTTGCGTCACACCTCTGGCATCATCAGCATCGCCGCCGGTCTGCTCGTGCTCGCCGCCCTGATCACCCAGATCACCGACCAGATCTCGGTCGGCCGTTTCGAACCCGACCAATACTTCGCCT
>JAYUKK010000269.1:0-8205 GCA_043764515.1 Microbacterium sp. | reverse complement strand
TGACGCTGAGCGACGCGGCGGGAGCGATGGCCGACCACACCGTGTTCGTTGAAACGTCGCCGCCGGAGGTAACCCGACCCGGAGTGCTTGCGCTGAGCAATCCTGCCTCTGGGGAACGCGTCGATGTCTGGGTGTACCCGGCTGATCCGGCGTTGCCGGCATTGCGAACGGCGGTCTACGCCGAGGCTGCGGGCGTTGTCCTGGCTCGCCTGGGGCTGCCGGTCGACGGTCTCCGCGTGAGCCTTGCGGCGTACCGCCCTGGCAAACGAGCGGTCGTGCGCGTCGACACCGGCAGTACGGCGTATTTTCTCAAGGTCGTACGGCCACCTGCTGCACAGCCCCTGCAGGCCCGTCACACTCTCTGGCGTGAAGCCGGTGTGCCGGTGCCGGCGGTGTTGGGGTGGAGCGAAGAGGGGCTCGTCGCGCTGGAAGCGCTCGCAGGCTCTGAGCTCATCGGTGTACTCGATCGGGTCGATCGTCCCGATGAATTGCTTGACCACATTGAAGCCCTTGGCGAGGTGATCGCTCGGGTGCCATCGGTGTCGTCGGCGCGCGCATCCCTAGTGCGACGGGTCGATTGGTATGAAGAGCGACTGATCGAACAAATGCCCGCCAATGATGGATTGATCGAACGGACCGCTCGCACCATCAGTCGCCGGTTTGTGGCTGGGGGCGCCCCGCCTCCCTCGCGAACGGTGCACGGCGATCTGCACCTCGCGCAATTGCTCGTGGATCCTGCCGCGCCGACAGCAATCACCGGTGTGCTTGATATCGATACGTCGGGATGGGGCGACCCCGCCGATGACGCGGCCGCCCTCTACGCCCACTTGATCGCGACCGTCGTGCATGACGGCGGGAGTCGGGCGACCGTGCGCGCACGCCGCGCGTCGGTACTGGCTGACGGCTGGCGACGGCGGTGGTTTCGCTCGGCCGAGACCGGCTTTGCCGATCGGGCGCATGCCATTGCGGCGACGCAGCTTCTTGGCCACGCTCTGTCGCGCTCTGCTGCGGGGTCGGCTGGTGCGACCGAGCTTGTCCAGCGTGCTCATCGCGTCGTCAACGCCGATGAGAGGCCTCTCACCGCATCCTCCTGGTGATCTCATACCGGTTCGCGACAGTTACTCCAACGGCGCAGACCAGGGGGTCTGCCGAAGAGGAGGAACATCATGGACAGCAAGAATTGGATCGCCGTCGGCGCAGCATCCGCGCTCAGCCTCGGCGTCATCTCGGGAGGTGCAGAGAGCATCGCGAACGCTATGCCGCTCATCGAAAACGCTACGGGCCTGTCGGTTCCCGACATCGGGACCGTGACCGGCGACGCCGAACGCATCGAGCTTGACTTCCGCGTCGACAGTGACAGCATCTCGTCGCCCGCATCGACGTCATCGCCCTCGTCGCCCCTCTCGGCCGACAGCCCTGTTTCGCCGCTCACGCCGGCAAGCCCACTGTCGCCCGCAAGCCCGCTGTCGCCTGCGAGCCCGCTGTCGCCCGCGTCGCCACTCAGCCCGGCGTCGGTCGACACCCCGCCGACCCCTGCCAGCCCCGCATCGATCGACGGGCCGGACGACTCGGACGACTCAGACGACTCGGACGACGACGACACCAGCAGCGACGACATCACGAGCGGATAAGTCATCGCGAACGATGCTGCAGGCCGCATCACCGATCGGCATTGAAGTGCGACAATCCCCCATGAGAACACTCTCACGGGGGATGGTCGCGTTCGAGCGCTGAGCCCGTCAGACTGACTACGAGACAACGCGCAGCCTCAGCAGGCTGCCTTGATGAAAGCAGACCACAATGACACCGGCACCGAAGTGGGTCGCCGTCACGGCGATTTCGGCGCTGAGCGTGGGCGTGATCGCGTCGGGCGCGATCGGTGTCGCCCAGGCGATGCCGCTAGTCGATTCGGCGACAACCTCGGAGGTTCCCCCGATCTCCACGAACCCCGGTGACGGTAAAGGCGGAATCGGTGCGGGGGGCGTGATCGTGCCGCTCCCGTCGAGCTCTGCCGCTCCTCCCTCGGCGCCAGCGTCAACACCCAGGGTCGACCCGGTAATGACTCCGTCCCCGCAAACTGTGGCGCCGCAACCAGTGGCTCCGCGGCCGGCCGCGACAGCCGACGAATCCGCCCCGAGTCCCGCTTCGGTCGATGACGATTCGAGCGGCTCGAGCAGCGGATCGAGCGGCTCGAGCTCGGGTGGTTCGGGTTCCAGCGGCTCGGGCAGCGACACCGACGACTAGTGGCCGGGTGAGGCGGGCGTCGTGCGCGCGCCCCGCGCGGGCATGGGGCGCCCTGACGCCAGCCGGTTCCGTCACACCAGCCGGTGCCGTCAGACCAGCCGGTAGCCCATGCCGCGAACCGTCTCGATGTGCTCGGCACCGATCTTGCCGCGCAAGTAGCGCACGTAGACATCGACCACGTTAGACCCCGGGTCAAAGTCGAAACCCCACACTCGACTGAGCAGTTGTTCGCGGGAGAGCACTTGCTCGGGATGCCGCAAGAACTGCTCGGCGAGGGCGAACTCGCGAGCCGACAGATCCATCGACTTCCCGCCGACCGACACCCGGCGAGTCTTGAGATCGAGCGTGACCTCGCCATGCTGCAGCAGTGACTTGACCACGATCTGCTGCCCCGACTCGCGCAGTCTCAGACGGATGCGCGCCACCAGCTCATCAAATTTGAAAGGTTTCGGCAGGTAGTCGTTGGCGCCGCCGTCGAGGCCCGCGACGGTGTCGTCGACGCTCGTCCGCGCCGTGAGCATGATGATCGGCATTGTCTCGCCGCGCGCGCGCAGGCGGTTGAGAACCTCGAAGCCGTCAATGCCGGGCAACCCAACATCAAGCAACACGAGATCGAACGATCCTGTCGCGATGTAGTCGAGGGCGTCCAGCCCGTTTTCGACGACCGTCGGGGTGTACCCCGCCGCGGCGAGCCCTTTCTCGATGAACGACGAGATGCGTTTCTCGTCTTCGACGATGAGGATGCTGGTCACTTGGCCCTCCCCGGGCGGTCGCTGGTCGGGTGCTGCACGGTTGGACCCGTGAGGGCAGCGTCGGTGTCGTCGAATCCCGCGGCCGGTGGGGGCGGGGCGGCGGAAAGATCGAGGGTGGGAACGACAATGCCGAAGCGCGCGCCAGCAGCGGAGCTATCGAGGCTCACATAGCCACCGTGAGCGCGCGCGATTGCCGCAACGATCGGTAGTCCGAGCCCAGAACCGGCGATTCCGCGGCCCGTGTCAGCGCGGCCGAAGCGTTCGAAGATCCGCTTTTCGGAACCGGCGGGGATGCCCGGCCCTTCATCGGCGACCCAGAACTCGACCGTGCGCGTGTAGGCGGTGCTTCCCACCCGCACGGTCGACCCCTCGGGCGAGTATTTCGCGGCGTTGTCAGCGAGTTGCAACCAGGCCTGGGTGAGCCGTGACGGAGAGAGAGGAGCGACGACGTCCGCCGACTCCTCCAGCACCCAGGTTCGCCCGGGTATCGCCTGCATCTTGCTAAACATCAGAGCAGTCAGATCGCCGACGTCGGTCGGTTCGGTGAGCACCACTTGCCGCTCGACGCGCGCGAGTGAGTCGATGTCGGTGACGAGTTCAGCCATTCGATCGAGCTCGTCGATCGCAATGTCGCGCACGGCCATGACGTCATCGGGCTTGGTCGCGTCAAGCAGCTCGAGGTGGCCGCGCACGATCGTGATGGGGGTCTTGAGCTCGTGCCGCACGTCATCGAGAAGCTGGCGTTGGCTTGTGAGGGCCTCGTCGATGCGATCGAGCATTGCATTGACGGTCTCGGTGAGCGCCGACACGTCGTCTCGCCCATTGACGGGGATGCGCTCGCTCACGTCTTCGGCGGTAATGCGCGACGCGGTCTCGGAGAGGCGACGCAATGGTGCCAGGAGTCGTCCGGCGACGAACCAGCCGATGACTCCGATCGCCGCGAGCGACAGGAGCGCGAGCCCGGCGTAGGTCAGGAAGGCGCCACCAACCTCGTCGACCGCGCGCTGGGCATCCAGAGCAGTCACATAGACACCGACTTCGGGGTCGCCGTCGATCACGACCGGAACGCTCACGTAGCGCAGGGTTCCGACGGTCGTGATCGCCGTGCCCACGGTGACTTGACCCGTCGAGGCTTCCAGCCAGGCGCGTTCAATGAAAGCCGGGTCGTCTTCGAGCGCGAATGCCGTCTCCACGCCCGGGATGAGGCGCGCCTGACCGTCGATGATTCCGACACTGCTCTCATGCCGGCCAGGCACGATGCGCGACAGAATGTCGTCGAGTGCCTCCGCCGCGGTCGTCGGCCGCGGGTCAACGGCAGGTTCGGTTTCGGACTGGCCATCGGTCGGGACCGAGGTTTCCGTGACGATTCCGCGCGCGGCCTCGACCGAGGCCAGCAGTTCGACGTCGAGGCCTTCGATAACCCGATCGCGCTGAACAATGTATGCGGCGATGCCAGAGACCGACATTCCCAACGCGGTCACGATGAGAATCACCGCGAGAATGCGCGACCGCACCGAGAACCGGGGAAGCGGGGATCGCTGCATCACACCATTATCGGCGGGTGGTGCGCGCCGGACTGCCAGATGAGAACTCTCTCACCGCCGGCCTGCCCAGTCCCGCGCTAGCGCGCGAAGATCAGCGATCTCCGCGGGTTCGATGAGTAACCTCCCGTTGGCCTGCCGCACCACCCCCGTGAGCAGAATGAATCGAACGGCGAGAGCAGTGCGCAGTGCTCGCGGCGCGCGAGCACCGAGAGTGAGCGGAACGACAGCTGTGCCATCGTCGAGCAGGGCATCCGCATCGGGAAAACCCTCGGGGCGGCGGCGCTCGCCACCCACCAGCACGGTGCGCCCAACGCTGCGGTCGTCGAGGAGACAGAGGGCGCTCGCCTCAGCGGCGGCCAGCAGTGCGGCGAAGGGTTCCAGCGACTCGCTGGCGTGTGGGGCGGGAGGCCGCACGATGACGGGCGCAGCCGGAATCTCGGAGCCGTCGACGAAGAGCACGGGATGCTCCGCTCCGGCCCGCCGCGACATTCGTCGGGCCATGCCCCACCTCCCGCGCATCCGACTCACCGATCGTTGCGAGTCTATCGAACACACGTTCGAGAGTGGATGCGACTTACGGGTGCTGTCGCGGCTCGCTCAGCAGACCCACGCGGGCGAGCTGCTCGGCAAGCCCGGCTCCGTCGGGAGCCCACACCCACGGGGCCGCACCGGGGGGTGTGGGTTCGTCGTCTTGGTGGCTCCGGCCACCCGCGAGCACAGCCTCGGGGGTCGACAGCTGGCGGATCGCAACCGCGGCGACGTTGCCCGGGTGCGCGGCTTCAAACTCGCGGTAAATGGCTTCATCGTGCTGGCCGTCATCGCCGATCAGCACCCATCGAATACGGGGAAACTCGCGGGCGAGCCGTGCCAGGCTCTCGCGTTTGTGTTGCTGACCGCTGCGGAACAGTCGGTCATGCGTGGGCCCCCAGTCGGTCAGCAACATGGTGCCCGAAGGGTAGAGGTGACGGCTCATGAATCGGTCGAGCGTGGGAGCGACATTCCAGGCGCCGGTCGACAGGTAGATGACGGGAGATCCACCATGCTCGCGGGCGAGGCGCTCGAGCAAAACGGCCATGCCCGGCACCGGGCGGCGTGCGTGCTCGTCGAGCACAAACGTGTTCCACGCCGCGAGGAAAGGGCGGGGCAACGCGGTGACCATGACCGTGTCGTCGATGTCGCTGACGATGCCGATGCGGGCATCCGGATCAACCACAAAGATGCGCGCGGTCACCGGCGCGGAACCGTCGGCCTGCAGCGTGATGGTGCGCACTCCCGGCTCGAGGTCAACGACAAGGTCGACATCAACGACGCCGCCGCGGTCGGCGTGAACCTCGAACGCGCGCCCGCCCGCGGTGATCGTGACGAGGCTGTCGGCGACGGGAATGCTCACGAAACTGCGCCACCCGCGAATCGTCGTCGGCGTGGGCCGTGCCGAGTCAGGTCGTGCGAGCAGCACACGACACAGCACCCGCGCGAAGCCGCCGCCGCCGTAGCCGCTGTAGGGAATCACGACAGGCTCGAGGCCGCGTCGGCGGCCGCGTCGCTCTCGCATGCGATGAAAGCGGTCTTCAAGGGCTACGGCCCTACTCGCCCAGCGGGCCGGTGGCCCGATCTCGGGGCTGTCGCTGGCGGCCGGCACGTGTCCAGTGTGTCAGACGGGCGCTCGTCCGAGGGCGTGTGGAGGGCCTCGGATGAGGCAGATTGTGGAGTTGGGGTGAACAGATCTGTCCACCATTTCGTCATTCGCAGATCGAATATGAAGTGATAATTAACATCACGCCAATGCGCGATTCGCTCAACTCGAGGAGTACGCTGGCCGCGTCGAAAGGGAATACCGTGAATGTCATTGAGTCCAGCACGGCTTTGCTGAGCACCTCCGCTCT
Source organism: Microbacterium sp. (assembly GCA_043764515.1). Classification (GTDB taxonomy): domain Bacteria; phylum Actinomycetota; class Actinomycetes; order Actinomycetales; family Microbacteriaceae; genus Microcella. The sequence continues at coordinate 1,782 of JAYUKK010000269.1, read as the reverse complement.
CATCCGTAACGAGCCGGTGCAAGCGCGCAGCACCGCCCGTCTTGCCACGTTGCTCGATTCGGCGGCGGCTGTGATCGATGAGATCGGCTACGAGAGACTGACGACCGCAATGGTCGCCGAGCGGGCCGGCGCCTCGATCGGAACGGTGTACCGATACTTCCCCGACCGAATCGCCGTGCTGCAGAGCCTGGCCGCACGCAACTCTGAGCGACTTCTCGGCACCATCGCGCACGAACTTGCTGCCGGCCGACACGCAACGGCAACGGATGCTGTGCTCGCTGTCGCTCGCGCGACCGCCGAGTTGTTCCGCACTGAGCCGGGCTACCGCTCGGTGCGCGTCGGCGATGTGCTGGATCTGCTCCCGCCGCAGGGGGATTCCACGGCGAACGCTGTCGTGGCCGATGCCGTGACCGACGGGCTCGTGGCCGGGTACGGCGTGGCCGACACGGCGGAGGTTCGCCTCGCGGTGGGTACCGCGATCGAGGTCATCGATGCACTCATGGCGCGCGCATTCGCTCGCGCGGCGCAGGGCGACGCTCACTTGCTGGCTGAGGCCGACCGCACGGTGCGTGCGGTACTCGGCGGTCGCATCTAGCTTCCGCCTGCTTTACCGCTCTCGCGCATCGCCACCTGATCGCGCCGTCTGGAGAAGTGCCCAGAATGTGAGCAATACGGAATGCTCTCTGCTCCGAATGCTGTTTGACTGTGTGCGCGCTGAACGCGCGCAGTTCTGACAGCGGCAGAGGAGAGAACACCGTGATTGAGTTCCGCTCCATCTCCAAGAGGTTCGACGACGGCACTCTGGCGGTTGACGACTTCAGTGTCATCATGCCCAGTCGGCAGACCAGCGTTCTGGTGGGTTCAAGCGGATCTGGCAAAACCACGCTGTTGCGCATGATCAACCGCATGGTCGATGCGACCAGCGGCGAGCTCGAAATCGACGGCGAGAACGTTTCGGGCATCGAACCGGTGCAATTGCGCCGGCGCATCGGGTATGTCATGCAAAACTCGGGGCTCTTGCCCCACCGCCGTGTCATCGACAACATCGCTACTGTTCCGCGCCTCAATGGTGTTTCCAAGAAGCAGGCTCACGAGCGCGCCCTCGAACTCATGGACACGGTGGGTCTCGACCGAGAAATGGCCGAGCGGTATCCCGCGCAACTTTCCGGTGGTCAGCAACAACGCGTGGGTGTGGCCCGCGGCCTCGCGGTTGACCCGAACATCTTGCTCATGGATGAGCCGTTCGGTGCCGTTGACCCCATCGTGCGCGCCGACCTTCAGCAAGAACTGTTGCGGTTGCAGCGCGAGCTCGACAAGACCGTCGTCTTCGTGACGCACGACATCGACGAGGCCTTCTTGCTGGGAGACCAGGTCGTCATTCTCGAGAAGGGCGGACGCATCGCCCAGCAGGGTTCGCCCGCTGAGATTCTCGCGAACCCGGCGAGCGAGTTTGTCGCGAGCTTCATCGGGGCCGATCGCGGCAAACGAGCCTTGAGCATCCAGACGATCAACGGCGCCCAGGTTCTTGTCGACGGTGACGGAAACCTCGCTGGCCGCCTGGTGGAGGCGAGTCCGGCGTGACCTGGGTGCTCAACAATCTCGACCTGATTCTCGAGCTCACGCTCGTGCACATCAGGCTGAGCATCCTGCCGATCGTGCTCGGCTTCATCATCGCGATCCCGCTCGGCTGGCTCGCCTATCGTTACCGGCTCACGCGTGGCCTCATTCTCACGCTCGTCGGGCTGCTCTATACGATCCCTTCGCTCGCGCTCTTCGTCATCC
>JAYUKK010000268.1:0-2445 GCA_043764515.1 Microbacterium sp. | reverse complement strand
CGGCCCGGGTCACAACCGACCCGCGCCTTTCTGTCATCTTGCCGAGGAGCCCCATGGCCGCGCCGAAGAAGCCCGCGGGGTCGGCGCGGGCTGCGGCGAGCATCCCCCAGGTGGCGTGGCACCAGATTCGCTCTGCCCCGGTCATTCTCGTCACAGGCCCCGAAGACTTTCTCGCCGAGCGCGCCAATCGGTTGCTGCGGGATGCCCTGCGCGAACACGACCCGAGCCTCGAGGTGCACGACGTGCGCGCCGACGCGTACGCGCCTGGCGAGCTCATCACCCTCGCGAGCCCCTCGCTGTTCGGCGAGCCGCGGCTGATTCGCGTCGACGGCGCCGCAACCATGAACGACGCCTTTCTCGAGGAGGCACTCGAGTACATCGCGGCGCCCGCCGACGACGTCGTGGTCGTCATTCGCCACGGTGGGGGAGTGCGCGGCAAGAAACTGCTCGACGCCATTCGCCAGGGCACGGGCGGCGGCATCGAGGTGATGTGCAGTGAGCTCAAGCGCGATAGTGACCGCGCCGACTTTGCGGCCGCCGAATTCCGTCACGCGGGGCGAGCCATTGCGCCCGCCGCGCTGCGCGCGCTCGTGAGCGCCTTCACCGACGACCTCGCCGAGCTCGCCGGCGCGTGCCAGCAACTGCTCGCCGACACCGACGGCGAGATCACCGCACAAACGGTGGAGAAGTATTACGGCGGCCGCGTCGAAGTCAACTCGTTCGCCGTCGCTGATGCCGCGATCGCCGGCCGGCACGGCGAGGCCCTGGGCCTGTTGCGTCACGCGCTCGCGACCGGCGCCGACCCGGTGCCGATGGTCGCCGCGTTCGCGATGAAGCTGCGCACGATGGCGAAGGTCGGCGGCATGCGCGGCTCAGGTGGGCAGACGGCCGCGCAACTGGGCCTCGCGCCCTGGCAGGTTGACCGCGCTCGACGCGACCTGCAGGGTTGGACGGAAGAGGGCCTCGGTCGGGCGATTCTCGCGGTTGCCGAGACGGATGCTGCCGTCAAGGGGGCCGCGCGCGACCCGATCTACGCCGTCGAGTCGCTCGTGCGCATCGTTGCCGGCCGCGGCGACGTTTAGAACAGCTCTGGGTCTCAAACAGCTCTGGGTCTCGAACAACTCAGACACAACAACGCCCCCGCCGGCTAACCGGCGAGGGCGTTGGGTAAATCGGGGTGGGGCTAGAGCGCCGCGACCTTCTTGGCGATCGACGACTTGCGGTTCGCCGCCTGGTTCTCGTGAATGACGCCCTTGCTCACGGCCTTGTCGAGCTTCTTGGTCGCCGTCTTGAGGGCGGCCTCGGCCGTGGCCTTGTCGCCCGAGGCAACAGCCTCGTTGGTGCGACGGATGGCGGTCTTGAGCTCGCTCTTGATCGCCTTGTTGCGCTCTTGCGCCTTGAGGTTGGTCTTGATGCGCTTGATCTGCGACTTGATGTTTGCCACGTGTGTGCTTTCTTCGAGATGAACGGTGTGTTTGTGCGGCCGGGGTGGGGTGCCGGTGCGATGCGAACATCGCGGCGAAATTCCCAGCCGCATTCCGTGTCGAAAGAGAGAGGGCTTTCTGACACGCAAGCCAACCGCTTACGTTACCAGGTGCTCTGTGGTGTCAGCCACTCGACTGTCTGTCAGTCGTCTGACCGCATGGGAGAATGGCACCAAATGTCTCCTCGCGCCCTTACGCCGCTCGCCCCCGCCGCGACCGACCCGACGCTGATCCGCAATTTCTGCATCATTGCGCACATCGACCACGGCAAGTCGACCCTTGCCGACCGCATGCTCGGCATTACGGGTGTCGTCAGCGACCGCGACATGCGGGCGCAGTACCTCGACCGCATGGACATCGAGCGTGAGCGTGGCATCACCATCAAGAGCCAGGCGGTGCGCATGCCGTGGGCTCTCGCGCCCGCAGAGGGCGGCAAGCCCGTCACCTACGCGCTCAACATGATCGACACCCCCGGGCACGTTGACTTCACCTACGAGGTCAGCCGTTCATTGGCCGCGTGCGAGGGCGCAATTCTGCTTGTCGACGCAGCTCAGGGCATCGAGGCTCAGACGCTCGCGAACCTCTACCTGGCGCTCGAGAACGATCTCACGATCATCCCGGTGCTCAACAAGATCGACCTGCCGGCGGCCGACCCCGAGAAGTATGCGAAAGAGCTCGCGGGCCTCATCGGCGGTGACCCGGCTGACGTGCTGCGGGTCAGCGGCAAGACCGGCATGGGCGTTGAAGACTTGCTCGACCAAGTAGTGCGGCAGATTCCCTCCCCCCAGGGCGACCCGAACGCTCCCGCCCGCGCCATGATTTTCGATTCGGTCTACGACTCGTATCGCGGCGTCGTGACCTATGTGCGCATGGTGGATGGCCGCCTGAGCCCGCGCGAGCGCATCCAGATGATGTCGACCAAGGCCACGCACGAGTTGCTCGAAATCGGCGTGAGCGCCCC
>JAYUKK010000267.1:0-2471 GCA_043764515.1 Microbacterium sp. | reverse complement strand
CCTGGGCTACCCTCGGCGGTCTCACCTACGCCGCCGCCTACGCCTTTCTCGGCGTCTACATCGCACTCGTGCGCGACCTCATTCAGCTCGTGCGCGCCGTGGGCAATGCTCTGCGCGTCATTCTGACGGCATCATTCGCGCTCGAGATTCTCAGTGGCGTTCTGTTCGACACGCCCTTCTTGTGGATCGGCATCACCGGCGATCTCGCCGCGGGCGGCCCCGTGCAAGGCATTGCGGGCACGCGCAACGCCTTCGCCTTCATCGGTGCACTCGCAGCGTTGAGTTTCTGGATCGAGTTCCGCACGCGCTCGGTCTCGCGCGGCCTGACCGCCTATTCGCTCACTCTCGCGGGGGCGACGATCATCTTCGCCCGCTCGCCCGTGGCTTTGCTCGTCCTCATCGCGGTCCTCGTCGTTGGGCTGGCCCTCGTTCTCATTCGCCGTCAAGAGGCCGCTGCTCGACGGGCAACGCAATCCGTGTTGCTCATCTCGGCGGTGGTCTTCGCCGTGCTCGCCTGGGTGTTCCGAGGCCCCCTCGTCGGTTTTGTGGATGCTGCGGCCGAGGTCTCTGAACGCACCAGCGTCTGGAGCGCGGTAGGCGACCTCGTGGCGCAACAACCCGTGCTGGGCTGGGGTTGGGTGGGCATGTGGCCGACCGAGGTGTACCCGTTCTCGAGCGTGCGATCGAGCAGCGGAGGGCATCCCGACTCTGCCCTCAATGCCTATGCCGACATCTGGCTGCAGTTGGGGCTCGCGGGCATCATCGTGCTGCTCGCCGCGCTGAGCTTGGCCTTTGTGCGCGCGTGGATTGTCGCGACAGATCGCCGCAGCACCGTCTACGTGTGGCCCGCGCTCACACTGGTCTTGCTCGCGACCGTGAGCATGACCGAAAGCTACCTGCTCTACGAGGGCGGGCTGCTGCTCTTCGTCACGTCAGCCTTTGCGGCCGCGCGCAACCGGTCGTGGCGCGGCCGGCTCGACTGACGCCGATCAGCAAGACGTAAGGCTCTCCACCGCGGGGCTCAGCACGCCCGTGCCACCCAGCAACACGATGCGCGTGGGGGCAAGCTCGTCGAGCTTCGTGAGCACGGCCGCGGGGATGCACGTCGTGCGCACCAGATAGATCGGAGCCGCTTCTGACCCGGCAAGCGCCGCGCCGGCCAGCGCATCGGCGAAACCGGAGCCCGTCGCGAGGTACACCGTCGTCGGCGGCGGCACGTCAAGGTTGACGGCGATCGCCGTGGCGTAGCGGTCGGCGCCACTGCGGCGCCCTGCCGCGGTGATGTCGGGCAGGGCATCGATCGAGGTGCGGATGCCATCGCTCACGGCTCCGATGCCGCCCACGATCGTCACGGTCGCGATGCCGAGGCTGGCGAGCAGCGCCGCGGTGTCGGCATCGACTGACGGGGCCGCGCCGTTGACGAGGATGACGGGAGCATCGTCGAGACCGGCGGGCACCGAGGCGACGAGCGCATCAGGAAAGTTGCGTCCGTCGGCGATGTACGCCGAGGTCGACGGTGACGAACCGAACGCATCGACGGCGATGTTGCGCGAGGTCGCGTAGCGGTCGGCTCCGAACACGCGGCGAATGACCGACGCGCCCGGAATCAGAGCGGCGATCTGCGAATAGACGGATGCACTCACAACGCCGGTGCCGCCCACGACGATCACCTGCTGAGGTGCGAGCCGCACGATCTCGGCGGCCACGTTCGCCGGCAACTGCGTCGGGTCGGTGAGCAAGAGCGCCCCGTCGAGGGAGACTGCGGCGGCGGCGGCCGAGAGAGCATCAGCGAAGCCGGTGCCCGTTGCGACGTACAGCACCGGAATACCGGGATTGAATGCGCTCGTCACCGCCACGGCTGTCGCGTACCGATCACTGCCGGCGATGCGGTCGATGACCGTTGGCGTGTCGACGAGCTCGACAACGATGTCGGCGTCGAAGAATTCGAACGATTGCGTGACCGGGAACCGCGAGGCTGCTGCTGCGGTCAAGACGCCTCCCAAATACACAGCCTTGTACGCCGAGGGTGCGACCCCGCCGAACCGTATGTAGTGGTCGCCCGAGCGCAGCCCCGCGACCAGGTACTGGCCGCTTGCCCCCGTCTGGCCGACCGAGACGAGCTCGTCGCGCGCGTTAAACACTTCGACACTCAGGCCGCTGGCGGCCGCGCCGGTACCGGCGATCGTCGCGATGCCCGACACCGCGCCGCCGGCTGCAAACTCCATGTCGATGCCGGTCACGGTGCGTCCAAACGAACCCGTGAGGTTGATCCAGGTGCCCTGCTCGATGAAGGTCGCGTTCGGCCAGAATTGCTTCGCGTAACCCCCCGTGGTCGGTCTTATCGACAGATAGAACACGTTCGGGAAGAGCCCGTCGACCACGAAATTCCCAAATAAGTCGGTTGTTGCCGTGCCAGCGATCGAGCCGTCGAGGTTGTACGCCGTGACCTCAGCGTCGGCGAGTAACTCAAA
>JAYUKK010000266.1:0-8351 GCA_043764515.1 Microbacterium sp. | reverse complement strand
GCGGGCAACCACGAGTTCAGCCCGAGTCAGTACGAGATCAACATTTGGCACGGCGAGGCGCTCGACGCGTGCGACCGCGCGTTCATGCTCAAGGCGGGGGTGAAAGACGTCATCGCGCGGGTGGGCCAAGCGGCGACTTTCGCGGGCAAGCCGTGGAGCGACGAGGGAGGCAGTGGCTTCCACTTGCACATGTCGCTCGTCGACGCGCACGGCGAGAACCTCATGCACGATGGCTCCGAGCTCAGCGCCCTCGCCCAGCACATGATCGCGGGCATCATCGAGCACGCCGCGGCGCTCACGGCCTTCTGCAACCCCACGGTCAACGCTTTCAAGCGCCTTGGCCCTGACACGCTCGCGCCGTACCGTGCCAACTGGGGCTACGACAACCGCAGCGCAATGCTGCGCGTGCCGCCGGAGCGCGGGGGCGGAACCCGCCTCGAGATGCGCCTCGGCGACGGTGCGGCGAACGCCTACCTCATGACCGCAGCACTGCTCGCGGCCGGCCTTGACGGCATCCGTCGCGAGCTTGCCGCCCCGCCGGCGGCCGTCGGCTACAGCTACGAAGACGAGTCGCAGGCCGTGCTTCCGATGACCCTGGGCGAGGCTCTGGATGCCCTCCGCGCCGACAGCGCCCTCATCGAGCTTCTCGGCGGCGACCTCGTCAACGTCTTCGAAGTCATGAAGCGCGACGAGATCGAGCGCTACACCGCCGAGGTGGCCGACCCCGCGACGCGCGAGGTCACCGCCTGGGAGGTGCGGGAGTATTTCTTGGATCTGTGATCCAAGAACAACAAACACAGCTCGACCTGTTTGAAAAAGTCAGACGCAGAAGGCCCGGAAGCGAAGCTCCGGGCCTTCTGCGTGCGACGGGTGCTCTAGACGCTCGGGTTAGACCGATCTTCCACGAGTTTCCCGCCGTTGAACGTCACGCCGACCTCGCGGTAGTACGCGGCGATTTTCTCCTTCACGGGCAAAATTGACGCGAGCTCGTCCCAGGGGGAGTCGTGCAGCTCGAGCTCGAAGTCGCCCACCCAGGTCTCGCCGATCTCGGCGTCGGTCGTGCTCATGGTGATGAGCTGGTCGAGGCTGTTGCCCGCGCCGGGGGTGATGGAGGGCATCCACCGCGAATGCAGCATCGGGTGGCCGTTGACGAAGCCGTTCGACTCCGACGGCGACCGCAGCGTCACGACGAGCGAGGCGAGGCGGTGGTCGTAGGCCGCGAGCGAGGCGCCGAGGCGTGCACCGGGGGCGAGGCGAGGGGATGCTTTGCCGACGGTGAACACGCGCGTAACGGCCATGCTCCCCAGCTTCTTGGGGTAGCCCTGAAACCAGCCGCGGCCAATCGCGAAGTCTTTCGTGACCCAGATGGCGACGCAGCGCGAGTAGGTGACGCCCTCGTGCTTGACGCGCACGACCGCGAACGTCTCGAGGTATTGCGAGCGCATGGGGTCGAGCAGCTCGCCGCCGCCGGTCGAACACGACTGCCAGTCGGCCCAGATGAGCGCCACGGCTCCCGGGTCGTCGTCAGCGAGCTCAACGCCGTCGGGCAGTAGCGCCGCGACGTTGGCGGGGTCGGTGCGGTACTCGGCAGTGAGGAGCGTGCCCGAATAGAACCAGGGCATGTCGGGAACGAGCGCGCTCGCGCCGGAGGGGGTTCGGGGCGCGAGGAATCCATTGAGCGAGGCCATGAGGCCCAGGCTACCGAATCATTCGTGAACAAACGATAGGCAGTTTTCGGATGCTCTCCGTGGGCCCGCGCACCGCGCCACGCTTGACGCACGCCCACCCGTGCACCACTATGGCGCCAGGTCGTTTTGATACGAACGATCCACCCCAACTCAAAGAGGAGTCCTGGATCCATGACTGACACCCCCTCATCGACCCTGCGTAAGGGTCGACTCGGCGTCATCGGCGTTGTCTTCTTCGTCGTCGCCGCATCGGCCCCGCTCGTGGGCATCACCGGCGCTGTTCCCGTGGCCATGCTCGTCGGCAACGGCGCAGGCACTCCCGGCGCCTACCTCGTCGTCGGCTTGACCCTGCTGCTGTTCAGCGTCGGCTACGCCGCCATGAGCCAGCGCGTCACCAACTCGGGTGCGTTCTTCGCCTACGTCGGCAAGGGCCTCGGCGTCAACGCCGGTGTCGCCTCGGCGTTCGTGTCGATCCTCACCTACGTCACGATCCAGCTCGCCATCTATGGCTTCTTCGGCGGACTCGTCGAGGGCACCATGGCCGAGCTCGGCGTGAGCCTGCCGTGGTACCTCTGGGCGTTCATCGCCTGGGCGCTCGTCACGGGCCTCTCGCTGCTGAGCGTCGACGTTGGAGCCAAGGTGCTCGGCGTGCTGCTCGTGCTCGAGATCACTTCGCTGCTGGTCGCTGCGGTCGCCATGCTCGCCAACGGCGGCCCCGAGGGCTGGAACTTCGCCGCCTCGTTCAGCCCCGAGAACATCTTCGCGGGTGGCTTCGCGGGCGGTGCAGGCATTGCGCTCGCCTTCGCTCTCGCGAGCTTCATCGGCTTCGAGGCCACGGCCATCTACGGCGAAGAGTCGAAAGACCCCAAGCGCACCGTGCCGCTGGCAACCTACATCGCTATCTCGAGCATCAGCATCCTGTTTGCGATCGTCTCGTTCGCGATGGTGACCGCGATGGGTGCAAGCGGCATCATCGACGAGGTCGTCACGCGATCGATGGATGCTGACGGCAACGTGCTCGCCAACCCGGCGGGCGTGCTCTTCAGCCTCACCGAGCAGTACGTGGGTCCGTGGCTCGTCACCATCATGACGATCCTCGTCATCACGAGCCTCTTCGCGGGCTTGCTCGCGTTCCAGAACGCCTCGGCACGCTACTTCTTCGCTCTCGGGCGTGGTGGCGTGTTCCCGGCTCGACTGGCCGTCACCAACAAGGCCGGCGCTCCCGTCGGCGGCGTGGTCATCACGTCGGCGCTCGCCGCTCTCGTCATGATCATCTTCGCGGTGGCGGGTCTCGACCCGATCGGCAACCTGTTCTTCTGGATGAGCTCGATCACGGCCATCTCGGTCATCATCGTCGAGATTCTTGTCTCGATCGCGGTCATCGTGTACTTCCGTCGCGTCGGTGGCGGAAACCTCTGGAAGACCGTCATCGCCCCGGCGATCTCGACCGTGCTGTTGGCGCTCGGCCTGTACCTGGTGATGTCGCGCTTCAACCTGCTTGCGGGCACGGTGCCTGACGGCGTCGACCCGACGCTGCCCGAAAGCGCGTGGCTGCTCAACCCGCTCGGCTGGTTCTTGGTGCTGCTGCCGTTCATTTTCTTGGTTGTCGGCTACGTCGCCGCACTCATCAACAAGAAAGAGAACGAACAACTAGTCAAGGACTTCGCTAGCTGATTCACTTTTGGTGCTCGGGTGTTGCGGAAAACTCCGCAACACCTGAGCACCATCCTTCGTATGACGGATGCTCCCCCCTAATTCACTGAGGAGTTTCAGATTCATGACTGATTCCACCCAAACGGAGCTCAGAAAAGGCCGACTCGGCGTTGCCGGCATCGTCTTCTTCGTCGTTGCCGCATCCGCCCCCCTCATTGGCATCACCGGTGCCGTGCCGGTTGCCATGCTTCTCGGCAACGGTGCTGCTGTGCCGGGTGCCTACCTGGTGGTCGGCATCACCCTCGTCATCTTCTCCATCGGTTATGCGGCCATGAGTCCGTACATGACCAACGCGGGCGCCTTCTTGGCGTACGTCGGTAAGGGCCTCGGCGTCAACGCCGGTGTCGCCTCGGCGTTTGCGGCGCTCGTGGCCTACATCACCATCCAGCTCGCCATCTACGGCTTCTTCGGCGTCGTCACGTCGGCGTTCGCCAGCGGCCTGGGCATTGACTGGCCCTGGTACGTGTGGTCGCTGCTGGTCTGGATCGTCGTGTCGGCTCTGTCGCTCTTGAGTGTTGACATCGGAGCCCGCGTGCTCGGCATCCTGCTCATTCTCGAGGTCGGTGTGCTCGTCATTGTCGCCCTGGCGATTCTGGCCAACGGCGGACCCGAGGGTTGGAACATCGGCGCGTCGTTCAACCTCACCGAGGTCTTTGCCGGCGGCTTCGCTGGTTCGGCCGGCATTGCGCTTGCCTTCGCGTTCGCGAGCTTTATCGGCTTCGAAGCGACGGCCATCTACGGTGAAGAAGCAAAGGACCCCAAGCGCACGGTTCCCATCGCCACCTACGTGTCGATCGGTGTCATCACGCTGCTCTTCGCGCTCGTGTCGTTCGCCATGGTGACGGGCATGGGGGCATCGCAAGTGGCCGACAAGGTCATCGAGCTCTCTGAGGGCCTCGCCAATCCCGCGGGCGTGTTGTTCGGTCTGACCGAACAGTTCGTTGGCTCGTGGCTCACGGTCATCATGGGTGTGTTGGTGATGACGAGTCTCTTCGCTGGTTTGCTCGCCTTTCAAAACGCCTCAGCGCGCTACTTCTTCGCCATGGGTCGTGGCGGCGTGCTGCCGAGGTCGCTCGGTCGCGTCAACGACGCGGGTTCGCCCTACATGGGTGCCGTCGTGACGTCGGCGATTGCCTTTGTGGTCATGGTCATCTTCGCGATTGCCGGGCTCGACCCGTTCTTGAACCTCTTCTCGTGGATGAGCTCGATCACGGTCATCGCGATCGTGCTCGTTGAGATTCTCGTGAGCGCCGCCGTTATCCGGTTCTTCATGCAGAAGGGTGGCGGCAACCTGTGGACGACGAAGATCGCTCCAGGTGTGGCGATCGTGTTGCTCACGCTCGGTCTCTACCTGCTCATGTCGCGGTTCAACCTGCTCGCGGGCACCGCACCCGAGGGCGTTGACCCCTCGCTACCGGAGAGCGCCTGGATGCTCAACCCGCTCGGCTGGTTCCTCGTCTTGGTGCCGTTCTTGGCGCTCGGCGTGGGCTACGTCGTGGGCCGGCTCAAGAAGGACGAGAACGAGCACCTGGTGAAAGACTTCGCCGGCTGAGTCAACCCTGTCGTTCGGGGGCGGCCTCCGCTCTGGCCGCCCCCGAACAACACCACGCACCACCACGCATCACAGAAAGAGCACACACCATGCGCGACGACGACTTCGACCTCGATGTGGTTGACCCCGAGGATGCTCGGCTCGAGCAACTCGTCGCCGCGCTGAATCCCGCCGACCTCGAGGCCGCCATCGCCCGGCTGCCGCACGACCTGCAGGCCGCCGCAACGGGCGTGCTCGTGCAGCACCGCACCTATAGCGACGTGAGTCAAGAGTTGGGCATCCGCCAGCCCGAACTCGTTCGTGCCCTGCGCCGCGCACGCGGCATCATGGCTCGCTTGCACGCCGGCCCGCCCGAGGGTGACCACGCGTGACCGCCCTCATCGGCCTCAGCACCTACCTGGAGCAGACGGTCATGGGCCTGTGGGATCGCCCGGCCGCCGTGCTGCCGCGCGTCTACACCGATTGCGTCATTGCCGCCGGGGGAGCCGTCGTCGGCCTGCCCCCGCAACCGCCGCACGCTGCCGCGATCGAGCGCGTGCTCGATGGCATTGACGGGCTCATTCTGACGGGCGGCAAAGACGTTGATGCGGCGCTGTATGGCGAGCTCGCGCATCCCGAAAACGACGCCCCGCGCCCCGACCGCGACGCCTGGGAGCTCGCGCTCGTGCGCGCCGCAATCGCGCGTGACCTGCCGCTGCTCGGCATTTGCCGGGGACTGCAGGTGCTCAACGTGGCCTTGGGCGGCACGCTTGTTCAGCACTTGCCCGACGTCATCGGATCGAACCGCTACAGCTATGGCAACGCGACGTTCACCGACAACCCCGTGCTGACCGAGCCGGGCACGCGCATCGGCGGGATGCTCGGCGCAAGCCTTTCCGTCAAGAGCTACCACCACCAAGCCATCAACCACCTCGCCTCGGGGTTGACCGTCAGTGCGCGCGGCGACGACGGCATCATTCAGGCGGTCGACATCGATGGCATGTCGTTCGGTGTTGCCGTGCAGTGGCACCCTGAAGAGACCCCCGACGACCTGCGGCTATTCGCAGCCCTCGTCGAGGCCGCCCAGCGTTAGTAGGCCGAGCCGGGCGAGCGCGGCGTACCGCGCTCGAGCAACTCGTCGACCTCGTCGAGGCCCACGGTTGCGGTCGGCTCACTCGCGAGCGGGTGAGTGAGGTCGCCGCTCACGCGGTCGAGCAGCGCGTGCAGCATGCCCACGGCGTCGTCGACGATCTCGGTCGAGCGACGCTCGGTGCCGTGCAGCAGCCAGCGGGCCAGCTCAAGCTCAGCCGCGAACACTGCGCGACGGCCGACCTGTCGGTCGTGGATGCCGCGCGACTGGTGGTACGCGTCGAAGGCCGTCTCGGGCACGTTCGGGTCGCTCGAGCCGAGCATCCAGAACAGATCGCGCGCGGGGTCGCCCACTTGTAGTCGGGCCCAGCCGAGCACGCCGGTGACCGAGTCGCCGACCACGAGAAACGACGAGGCGCTGAGTGACCCGTTGATGACCGTAGGGGTGAACTGCCAGAGAGCCGAGTCTTCGGCGGCGCCTTCCCAGCGGCGCAGCAGCGCGGCCGGCACGAGACCCGTCGCCGCGGCGCGGTCGAGGGTGGCCACGGATTCACGCATGACGTCGATCGCGCGCAATTGCGGCAGACCCACGTCGGCCACGACGCTCGTAGGCAGCGCGTGCATCGCGGCAACGGCTTGGCCGATCGACGCGGCGATGCCGGGAGTGATGGCGGCGAGCGCGAGGGGCGAGCCGTCAACGAACTCTGAGACGATCGCGCGCGTGCCGTCGACGGGAGCCTGCCCGAGCATCCGCGGCACGCCAAAAGGCAGCCGGGCCCGCACGCCGTCGCTCAAGGCGCGCACGGCGACAAGATCGGCCGACTGCTCGCTCTCGGCAGAGGCGGTGCGCGGCACACGGATGACCAGCGTGCGGCCGTCGCGCGTGCTCAGCAGGGCCGAGTCGACGTCGCCGCCGGAGCCCCCGAGGGGGGCCGCGTGGGTCACGTCAAGACCGGCGACGGCCGAGGTGGCGAGCGCGGCTAGAGTGAGAGGCGATCGGCGGAGCATACCGACAGGGTAGGTCGCAGACCCGCGGCCGGGCCGCGCGCCACGCGACGGGGCGCCGTCTTCACTGCCGCCATTGTGTTCGCCGCCACCGTTGTGATTGCCGCCGAGAGGGTCGTCGATGCTCCGTTCGCTCACGCAGAGCCTGCCGCTCGCGCGGTATCGCATCGACCGCGATCACGCCGCACGCGACCGCCCTGCCCTGTTCGATGAGCTCGCGGCCAACCCCGATTCGCGCATCATGGCGCTGTGGCGTGGCGAAGTGCTTCTCGCGCCGTCTGCATCGGCGACGGATGCCGCCGACGCCCCCGCCCTCGCGCTGCTGCCGTGGGCATCCGCCCCCGCCGACGCCGTGCGCGTCTATCTGGGCCGCACGCTCGACGCCGAAGGCGACGTGCCGGCGGGTGCTGCCATCACGGCCGTGATCCTGGACGACGAGAGCGGCCCCGCCCTCGAGCCCGACGTCACGCGGTGGGGCTCACCCCGCACGCTCGGGCACCGCTTGGGTGATCGCGATGCTGGCCTCGCGATCGAGGCGCTCGGCATGGCCAACTGGCATGCCACCCACCTGTTCTCGCCCCGCACCGGCAACCCCACGGTCTCGGCGAAGGCGGGCTGGGTGCGCGTTGACGCTGAGACGGGCGCCGAGCTCTTTCCGCGCACCGACGCCGCCATCATCGTTGGCATCACCGACGCTGATGACCGCATCGTGCTGGGCAGTAACGCGCTCTGGGAGTCGAACCGCTTCTCGCTGCTCGCCGGGTTCGTCGAGCCGGGGGAGTCGCTCGAGGCCGCGGTGGTGCGCGAGGTCTTCGAAGAGTCGGGCTTGCGCGTCATCGACCCGCAGTACGTGGGTTCGCAACCGTGGCCGTTTCCGGCGTCGCTCATGCTGGGCTTTCGCGCTCGTCTTGACCCCGCGCACGTCAACGACTTGCGACCCGACGGCACCGAGATTCTTGACCTGCGCTGGTTTAGCCGCGACGAACTTGCTGCGAGCCGCGACGAGGTTCTGCTGCCCGGCCGCACGTCAATCGCCCGCGCCATCATCGAAGACTGGTTCGGGTCGGCTCTGGACGCGCCGTGAGCGCGTCACCGGAAGCGCCGGGGGCCGTGACGACTGAACCCATCGTCAGCCCCGACCGCCTGCTCGCCGCCCTCGACGACAACCAGCGGCAGGTCGCCGAGGCGCTGCTCGGCCCCGTGTGTGTGCTCGCGGGCGCGGGCACGGGCAAGACGCGCGCCATCACCCACCGCATTGCCTACGGCGTGGCGACGGGTGCCTACGACCCGCAGCGCGTCATGGCGCTCACGTTCACGACGCGTGC
>JAYUKK010000265.1:0-2479 GCA_043764515.1 Microbacterium sp. | reverse complement strand
TTGTCGAATCGGCTCACCCCACCCACGCCGACGGTGGGCGGCGCAAAGCCGACGAGGGGCTCCCACGTGGGGTAGACCTTCGTCACTTGCTCGTATGCGGGGTTCGCGGAATAGAGGGTCGCGAACACCCCGAGACCACCCGACGTGCACGAGCCACTGATCACACTCGACGCCGAGGTGATACCCACAGCACGGCTTCCGACGACAGCTGAGCCCCCGCTGTCGCCCGAGCGCACACAGATCGAGGCCTCGATGCTTCCGACGCAATAGGCATCACCTGCGCCCGGGCAAGATGCCGTTCCCACGGCGTTCACCTGATCCACGTCGAGAATCACGCCGCAGGTCCAACCCGTGGTCGCCCCCGACTTGCAGAGCGTCGCCCCGTCGAGTGCCGGGCCGGCATCGCGAATCACGAGGGGTGCCGAGTCGAGCGGCCCCCCGCTCGTTGAGCCACCCCAGGTGACCACCTCGGGGAGAGGCGTCCACGGTGTTCCCGTCACGGGCGTCAGGCCATAGTCGTAGTAGGTCGGGTCGGTGAACCCGGGGTTCGCGTACAGGTCAGTCACGTGCAAGCCCGCGTCACCGATAATCTGCGACGGGTTACCCAGCCCGCCGCCCGAGACGGTGGGGGCGGTGCTCGTCTTCGCAACCCGTAACAGTCCGTCGCCTTCGCAGTGCCCGGCGGACATGATCTGTGCTTGGGCCGTCACGGTATCGCGGCCCACAAAGCCGACGGAACAGCGGAAGCCGCCACCGACGGTATTGAAGGTGTACGGCGTACCGCCGCGCAAATCGGCGGCTGGCAGGAGGCCCGCGATCGGCTCGCCCACGCGATCGGCCGTACGCCCGAGCTCGGCAATCGCCCCGACCCGTTCGACGACGGTCGCGTCGGCGGCCGAGCCGACGGTGACGACGAGCTCGAGGCCCTCGAGGCGGGCGCCGCGCACGTCGATGTGGTCGCGCAGGGCATCCACCACCTCAATGCCCACCTCGCTTGCCTCGGCTTGCGCGAGCCACTCCGAACCCGAAATGCCGACGTCACGCCGCAGGGCGGTCTCAAGCTCTGGGGGCAACTCGGCCGCGTCGTCAACGAAGTCGCTCACGTCAACCTCGATCATGGGCACGAGCGGCTCGGCGACCGCGCGCTCGCGCGACACGGCGTCGGTGGTTGGTACCGCGGTGACAGGTACCGCGGTGGCGGGCGTCAGTGGAGCGCACACAATGGCCGCGACGACAACCCAACTGGCGACCAGCACGCCTCGACGGTTCTGCCCGGCCTGCATCACGCCGCCTAGCCGCACGTCAAGAACTCGGTGACGGTGGAGCCCAGCACGTTCGTGCCGCCCGTGAAAATCACGCGGTTCACGCCCGCGTCGACCATCTGCTGCAGAGAGCGCGTCGACGTGCACACGCCATTCGCGAGGTGCAAGGGGGCATCGAGCGCACCCGCTGCGGCCGCGGCCGCGAGCGCGTCAGGAAACGCGTAGCCGTTGGCCACGTACGAGCGTTGCGCCGCGGGAAACGCGAACTCGTTGATGCGCGCCGAGGTAGCCCAGCGGTCGGCCCCGCCCAGTCGAACGACCTCGGTGACCCCCGCAATGCCGGCGACCTGAGCTTCAACATCGGCGCTGACCACGGCGGTACCGCCCGCGATGATGACCCGCGTTGCGCCCAGACGCGAGATTTCACTCACGGTCTCGTCGGTGAGTTGCATCGCGCCCGGGGGAACCAGCAACACCGGCGCACCCAGCGACCCGGCCGCAGCGCTCGCGGCGAGCGCGTCGGCGAAGCCGCCGCCGGTCGCCAAGAACACCGTCGACGCTCCGGTTGAGAACGCCGCTTGAGAGATCGCAATCGCCGTCAGGAAGCGGTCGTCTCCGGAGTACCGCGAGACGCTGGCGGCCGGCACGAGCTCACGCAGCCGTTGTTCGACCGCCTCGCTCACCACCTGTGTGCCGCCGACGATCACGACCGCCGAAGGGTTGAGCCGCTGCAGTTCGGTTGCCGTCGCCGTCGGCACAGCATCCGTTTGCACAAGCAAGAGGGGCGCGCCGGCTTGGGCAGCCGCGGGAGCTGCCGCGAGACCATCGGCGAAGTTCGTGCCCACCGAGATGAAGACGGTGGATGCCCCGCTGGGGTAGACCTCGGCCGAGATCTGCGCCGCCGTCTGCCACCGATCACTGCCCGCCATGCGCACGGTCGTGACGCCACTCGGCACGAGGGTGGTGGGGCTGCCGAACCAGTCGGTGTAGAAGCGCCAGAAGTTGCGATTGCCATACGAGCCACACGCATCGCCCGTGCCATAGAGGTTGGCGAGCGCCGACGCATTGGGCGTGTAGGGGGTGTAGTAGTACAGCGACGCCGTGGCCAGGTTGCGAATGGTCACGGGCGCGGTGCCACACGCCGCGTTGGGGTGGTACCGGATGCCCATGGGCACGCCCACCGGAAACCAGTTGTAGTTCGTATAAAACTCTGTGCC
>JAYUKK010000264.1:0-8421 GCA_043764515.1 Microbacterium sp. | reverse complement strand
TTTTGACACCCTCGACTGGTCACCCGTCACGACCGTGACCGTGGGGAACAGCCCTCTCGACGTTAATGCCACGCCCGATGGCACACAGGTCTGGGTCTCAAATTTCGACGACGGCACGATCTCGATCATCACCACGGCGACGAACACCGTCGATGACACCCTGACGGTAGCCGGCGTGCCACGAGACGTACTCTTCACCGCCGACGGTTCTACGGCCTACGTGCTCAACAGTGGAAGCGATCAAATTCACGTTGTGGATACCAGCACGCTGACCTTCACGTCGATCAGTGGCGGCAGCACGGGGCCGCGGCAAGGAGTCTTGTCGGCGGATCAACAGTCCATCTACATGCATGTGGCAGCAGGGGTCGATCGTGTTGTTCGCGTTGACTTGACAACCGAGGCCGTCGACTACGACTCGACGTTCTCGAGCCCCGCTATCGCACCAGTTTTTGTCGCCGCGACCCCGGACGACTCGGAGCTCTGGGTCGTGAGCAACCCAGACGTGGGTGATGACACCGTCGTCGTCATGGATCCGACAGCGAGCACGGTACTGACCACCATCCAGTTCTCAGGATCGGTTTATGGACTCGCCTTCTCCGATTCTGGCGACATCGCTTACGTTGCCGAGTCCGGCCTCGACCGTGTGGCGATCGTCGACACTGCTAGCTACGAGATTCTGGGCCACATTGCGACCGGCGACGAGCCCACGCGACTCGCCTTCGCGGGCGGCGAGTTCGCCGTCACCCTCGCGCTCGACGACCAGATCGACATTCTCGGCTTTGAGCAAGAGCGCCTCGCCGGAGCGACTCGTTTCGAAACCGCGGTCGCCGTCTCGCAAAAGGCGTTCCCCGCCGGCGCCGGGGTCGTATTCGTTGCCAACGGCCTGAACTTCCCCGATGCCCTCGCTGCCGGGCCGGCGGCCGGAAAGCTCAGTGGGTCGCTCCTGCTCACCAACCCGACCTCGCTGCCCGACGTTGTTCGTGACGAGATCGTGCGGCTCAACCCGAGCACGATTTACCTCGTCGGCGGCACGGCCGCGGTCTCGGCATCCGTCGAAGCGGCGCTCGAGACGATCCAGCCGAACGTTGTGCGCCTGGCTGGCGCCTCGCGGTACTTGACCGGCGCCGCGATCGTCGAAGAAGCCTGGAACGGCATCACGGTGCCGGAGGTCTTCATTGCGACCGGCAGCAACTACCCGGATGCTCTGAGTGCCGGTGCGGTTGCGGCGGCCGAGGGCAACCCGGTGATCCTTGTTGACGGAAGCCTGTCGACCGTTCCCGCGTCGACGATCGCGCTCATCACCGACCTGGCCCCGACACAAATCACGATCGCTGGTGGCACCGGGGTCGTGAGCGCGGGCATCATGTCGCAACTCACCAGCCAGTTCAGCACGGTCGATGTGCGACGCCTCGCGGGCAGCAACCGCTACGAGACGTCAACGGCCATCAACGTCGACGCCTACCCGACCAACAATGGCGTCATTTATGCCACCGGCACGGGGTTCCCCGACGCGCTGGCCGGGGCAACGCTCGCCGGCCGCGCGCAAATTCCGCTCTACCTCGTGCAGGGCACCTGCGTGACGGCCGGAGGGTACAACGCCGTCTATGAACGTGGAGCTACCAACCTGTTCTTGTTGGGCGGCACGGGCACCCTCAGCGCCGCAGTCGAAGCGCTGACTCCGTGTAGCTAGGCGTCGCGGGCACTCGAGGAGGGGAGCCCGCACGACGCCACGGGGGGCCCGTCGATCTCATCGACGGGCCCCCCCGTCACACGACGAAATCTTCCCAATTTTGTTCTCCATCGTTAGCATCGCGGTGGTACGAAATTTCAGCAGAACACCGACGCCGTGTGTGCTTCCACAGCCACTCACGGTCGACTCGAAGGACTTGATTCATGATGCGTCGTCGCTTTTCCGTGATGTCTGTTGGCGCCCGTGTCGTGGCGTCGGTCGCCGCGGCGACCCTCCTGCTGGCCGGTTCGGTGGCGTTGTCGCCCCAGCAGGCGCGTGCCGCTGTGCTGCAAGATTCCATCAGCGTCGGCGTCGAACCTTCTTCAATTGGCATCCTTCCCGACGGATCTCGGGCGTACGTGGCGAACAAAGCCGACGGCACAGTCTCTGTCATCGATCTCGCGACCTTGACCACCACCACGCTTACCGTGGGAAGTCAACCCGAGGGTGTTGCGGTACGCCCCGGCGGTAGCCAAGTGTGGGTTGCCAACTATGGCTCCAACACCGTGTCGATCATCAGCACTGCGACCGATACCGTTGTCGCGACCGTCGCTGTTGATGCGGGCCCGTGGTCCATCGCATTCGATTTGGCGGCTCGAGTGGCCTACGTCAGTCACTACTTTGATGACACCATCGTGCCGATCTCGATGACAAACCTCACTCGCAGCACCTCGCTCCCCAACGGCACGTGGGCACAAGGTATTCAGGTCGAAACAGCGACCGGAGACATTTGGACCACGTTGACGAACTCTGACCAGGTGGCGATTATTGACCCGGCCGCACCCGGGGCTCCCACGCTCGTCACCGTCGGCGACTTTCCGGTTGACGTGGTCTTCACTCTCGATGGCGCGACGGCGTTCGTGGCGAACAACAGTGCGACGTCATCGAGCATTTCTGTGATCAGCACGGCCACGCGAACGGTAACCGACGAGATCGTTCTCAATGGCGGGTTTGTCCATGGGCTGTCTCTCTCGCCCGACGGCGTGCACCTATTTGCGACCGAGCAATCCGCCAGCGTCACCTCAACAAGGCTCTGGGTCATTGACATTGCCACACGCGTTGCGCTCTATACGGTTGGCGCCGGACAAGATTCGTCGAGTTCTGCAGTAAGCCCCGATGGCAATCACGTTTACGTTGTCGACACCGACGTGAACGAGGTTCTCAAGATCGGAACCGACGTCGATCGACTGGCCGGCTCAAACCGCTACGCCACGGCGGTGGAGATCTCGCAGCAGGGGTTCCCGGGCGGATCTGACACCCTCTACGTTGCCAGCGGGACAAACTTTCCCGACGCCTTGGCCGCTGGTCCGGCCGCCGCATATCGAAATTCTCCTCTCTTGCTGGTGCCCCGCACGTCGATTCCCGCCGAAGTCTCGGCTGAGATCGCGCGACTGACCCCGAGCACGATCTATATCGTCGGCGGAACCTCGGCCGTGTCGTCGGAGGTCGAGGCGGAGCTTGGCGCAACGGGCGCGGTTGTTGTGCGGCTTGCCGGGACGGACCGCTACGACACCGGCCGTCGAATCGTCGCCGATGTTTACGGTCTCGTGAACCCGTCAGATAGCACCGGCCTAGCGGTGGTGTACATCGCGACCGGACGTGGGTTCGCCGACGCACTCAGCGCTGGTCCGGCCGCGGCGCTGATGAACGGCTCTGTCGTCCTCGTCGACGGGCTTGCCGGTAGCGTTCCGGCGGAAACGCTCGCGTTGCTCGACCAGTTGAATCCTCTCGTGGTCAAGATTGCTGGCGGAACGGGAGTGGTGTCGACGGGAATCCAGACCCAGCTCGCCGCGCTGTATAGCGTCGAGCGAGTCGCCGGCTCTGATCGCTACGCCACCTCGGCCGCGATCACCGCGGACGCCTTCGACGAGGCACCGACGGTGTTGTGGGCGACGGGCGCGGACTTCCCCGACGCTCTTGCCGGGGTCGGGCTCACCGGGCAAAACGACGGCGCGATCGTGCTCGTCAGGCCGACCTGTGCTCCCGCTGCCGCGAAGAGTGATCTGTGGCGTCTCGACGTCGACCAACTTTTTCTGCTCGGAGGCACGAGTGTTCTCAGCATGGCGGTCGAAAACCGAGTGGGCTGCTAACCGATTCGGGCTGTCGCCCCATTCACGGTCGTGGTCTATGGGCAGTCGCCCGATTGGCTGATCAGGCCTCGAAGCGATAGCCGAGACCGCGCACCGTCACGAGCATGCGCGGGTTGGCCGGGTCGGGTTCGATCTTCGAGCGGATGCGCTTGACGTGCACATCGAGGGTCTTCGTGTCGCCGAAGTAGTCGGCGCCCCACACGCGGTCGATGAGCTGGCCGCGCGTGAGCACCCGACCGGCGTTGCGCAAGAGCAACTCGAGCAACTCGAACTCCTTGAGCGGCATGGCCACCACCGCGCCATCAACCGTCACCTGATGCTTCTCGACATCCATACGCACGCTACCCGCCGTCAGCACCGCATCATCGAGATCGCCGCCATCGGTCTGGCGACGCATGACAGCACGGATGCGCGCGAGCAGTTCACGAGTCGAATAGGGCTTGGTCACATAGTCGTCTGCACCCAGCTCAAGTCCGACGACGATGTCGACCTCGCTGTCTTTCGCGGTGAGCATGATGATGGGCACGGCCGAGCGCTGGCGCAGTTCGCGGCAGACCTCGGTACCCGGGAGGCCTGGCAACATGAGATCGAGCAACACGAGGTCGGTGCCTGACCGGTCGAACTCGGTCAACGCGGCAAGCCCGTCGGCCGCGACGGTGATCTCGTAGCCCTCTCGCGTGAGCAAGTAGGCGAGCGGCTCCGACAGCGAGGGCTCGTCTTCGACGATGAGGATACGGGTCATGAGCGGGCCTTTACGAGAGAAGCCGCAGGCTCAAGCACGCGCGGCAGACGGATGGTGAAGGTTGAGCCGCGACCGGGCTGCGACCAGACGCGCACATCGCCGCCGTGGTTTTGCACCACGTGCTTGACGATGCTCAGGCCCAGGCCCGTGCCGCCGGTCGCGCGGGAGCGCGCCTGGTCGACGCGGAAGAAGCGTTCAAAGACGCGATCGAGTTCGTCTTCAGGAATGCCAATGCCCTGATCGGTCACCGCGATCTCGATGACGTCGTCGGCGGCGGTCACCCCAATGCCGACACGGGCCGGCGACTGGGAGTACTGCACCGCGTTGAGGATCAGGTTGTGCAGGGCCGTAATGAGCATCGCCTCGTCGCCCCAGACGCGAAGCCCCTTGGTTCCGCCACTCACGAGCGTGACCCGCTGCGCTTCTGCGTGCACACGGTTCTGATCGATCGCTGCCGAGACAACATGATCGAGGTCAACAATCTCCGGGTCAGTGAGCGCGTCTTTCGCCTGCAGCCGCGAAAGCTCGATGATCTCTTGCGTCATGCTCGCGAGCCGCCCCGACTCTTTCGTGAGTTGTTCGGCAAAGCGCCGAACTTGTACCGGGTCGTCGGCGGCGTGGCCGAGCGCTTCGCCCAGAAGTCCAATGGCACCGATCGGGGTCTTGAGTTCGTGGCTGATGTTGGCGACGAAGTCGCGGCGCACCGTATCCAATCGATACGACTCGGTGCGGTCTTCTGCCAGCAACAGCATGAAGCGACTCCCGAGTCGCGCAACGCGAACAGAGAGGTGCAAAGCCGCATCACCGAGTGGGCCGCGGCTGAGCTCGAGCTCTTCGGTGATCGGCTCGCCGCTGCGGCGCACTCGGTCGACTAGCTCAACCAATCTCCCGTGAACGAGAGTGCGATGCCAGACCAACCCCATGGTGACCGCTCGCGCCGACGCCTTGATGACGTTGTTGCTCGGGTCGAGCACGATACCCGCCGATTCGAGGGCGTCGATGACCTGATCGACACCATCGGGCACGGTCGTTGAGGCGACTTCGGCCGCCATGCGGCCCCGGCGAGCGGCGGTGATGACCGCGACGACGGCTCCGCCCCCGATCAGCGACCCGAAGGCGAGAGCGAGGGGCACGAGCAGTGCCGAGTCCATGAGGACTAGATTAGTGACCGACGGCCCGCCGCCGAGCCGCATTGGCATTACCCAGAGGCGAGGTCATCGAGAATTCACCTCCGGGTTGATTGTCGTTCACCGCCGAACGGCACGGTGAAAAGGATTGTGCCGCAGCCCCCCAGATTGAGGACGTGACCAGATGCGCGAAGTATTTCAGCAAGAGCTGCGTGAGGTGCGCGAACGACTCGTCGAGATTGCGGGCCTCGTGGCGAGCTCGATTGAGCACGCCACCCAGGCATTTAACGACTCGAATGTCTCGCTCGCCGAGACCGTTATCGCTGATGACGCGAAGATCGATGCGGCGGCCGCTGAGCTCGATGAACTTGCCATCAACATCCTCGCGCGGCAGCAGCCCGTCGCCCGCGACCTGCGGGTCGTCGTGAGCGCCCTCCGCATCAGCGCATCGCTCGAGCGCATGGGCGACATGTCCGAGCACATCGCCCAGCTGGCGCGCTACCGGTTCCCCGACAAGGTGGTTCCGAAGAGCCTGCGGTCGACCTTCAAGGAAATGGGCGCTCTCGACGTCGAAATTGCGCGCAAGCTCGTTGAGCTGCTCGAGACGGAAGACCTCGCGATCGCCGAATACATCCGCGACGAAGATGACAAGATCGACGCGCTTCACCTCAGCGTGTTCGACAAGGTATTGGGCGAGACGTGGAAGGGCGAAGCGATCGACACCGTCGATGCCACACTCGCCTCCCGCTACCACGAGCGTTTCGCCGACCACGCCGTCTCGATTTCGAAGAAGGTGCAGTACCTCGCGACCGGCGACTGGGTTCCGGCCGACTAACCGACGCGTTCACCTGAACGACGAGAAGAGCCCCGCGGCGCACGCCGCGGGGCTCTTCTCGATTCACACTCGTGCTACTTCTTGCCCTGCGCGGCGACCGCGGCAGCGCCCGCAGCAGCAGCCTCCGGGTCGAGGTATTCTCCCGGCTTCACGGGCATGAAGTCGTCACCCAGTTCATAGACGAGCGGGATGCCCGTGGGAATGTTGAGCTCGGCAATCGCGTCGTCGCTGATGCCGTCGAGGTGCTTGACGAGGGCTCGCAGCGAATTACCGTGGGCCGTCACGAGCACTGTGTGACCGGCGGCCAGATCGTGGGTGATGTCGCTGTGCCAGTAAGGCAGCATCCGGTCGATGACGAGCTTGAGGCTCTCGGTGCGGGGCACGTCGCCGTCGATGCCCGCGTAGCGCGGGTCGTGCACCTGGCTGTATTCGGCGTCGTCAGCGAGGGGCGGCGGCGGGGTGTCGAAGCTGCGGCGCCAGGTCATGAAGAGGTCTTCGCCGTGCGCCGCGAGCGTTTCGGCCTTGTTGAGACCCTGCAGGGCTCCGTAGTGGCGCTCGTTGAGGCGCCAGCTGCGCTTGACCGGGAGCCAATCGAGGTCGGCAACCTCGAGGGCGAGGTTGGCCGTGTGGATGGCGCGCTTGAGCAGGCTCGTGTACTGCACGCTCGGTGCGAGCCCTGAGGCTTTGATGAGCTCACCGGCTCGGCGCGCCTCAGCGCGACCCTGCTCGGTCAATTCGACATCCACCCACCCGGTGAAGATGTTCTTCTCGTTCCAGACAGAGTGGCCATGGCGAAGCAAAATCAGGGTGTGCGTCATGACTCCAGCCTATCCAGGGCCGCGGCGGGCACGAGAATGGAGCCATGGCAGAGGGGCGCATCACGCGCGGCACCACGGGCGTCAATCGTTTGCGACGCATGGATCGCTTCATCGCGGCGCACCCTGCGCTCCGTCGAGCGTCCGACCCCCTCATCGTCGACCTCGGTTACGGCGCCGCACACTGGACCTCGCTCGAACTTCTCGAGCGACTGCGGCGTGTGCGGCCGGATGCTCGGGTCGTCGGTATCGAGATTGACCCCGACCGAGTACGAGCGGCCGCCGCGTTTGCACGCGAGGGGCTGGCCTTCCGGCAGGGCGGTTTTGAAGTGCCGCTCGACGGGGATGCTCGCCCCGCCATCGTCCGCGCCGCCAACGTGCTGCGGCAGTACGACGAAGCCGAGGTTCCTGCCGTCTGGGCACGGCTGCAGTCGCGGCTGCAGCCCGGCGGCCTGGTGCTCGAGGGCACGTGTAACGAGGTAGGGCGCGTGGCGAGCTGGGTGGCGCTGAATCCCGACGGCCCGCAGACCTTCACGATCGCCCTGCACGTGGCGTCACTCGACGAGCTCGGCGGCCCGTCGGTCGTCGCCGAGCGGCTGCCGAAGGCGCTCATTCATCGCAATGTGCCGGGTGAACCCGTGCATGCCTTCGTGCGCGACCTCGACGCGCTCTGGGCGCGGCACGCGTCGCTCTCGACCTTCTCGCCGCGCCAGCGGTTCATTGCCGCGGCTCGCGGGCTGCGCGAGGCGGGCTGGCCCGTGCTCGGCGGCCCCGCACGGTGGAGACTCGGTGAGGTCACGGTCGAGTGGTCGGCCGTCGCGCCGCGGCTCTGAGCAACCCCGCGCTGGTCAGGGCTCTGCTGCGCTTGTCAGAGCGGCGGCAGGAGAGCCCGCGCGTCATCCGGCGGCATGCCCAAGTGCACGAGTACGTCGAAGGTGAAGGGCCGAAGAAGCACGATGACCACTTGCTCGCCCACCCCCTCCACCGCGGTGGGTGAACACTTGCTCGCCAGCGCGGCCGCCACGGCGCGGGCGGCATAGCGAGCGGCCTCGTCGTCGCGGCTACGACCGAGCAGACGCACCA
>JAYUKK010000263.1:0-2497 GCA_043764515.1 Microbacterium sp. | reverse complement strand
TGCAGCCCCGCGGGCCAGCAGGCCCAGTTCGTCGACGGTGACGATACGGATCGATTGTTGCCGAGGTGTTTCGGGCAGCGAGCGGACCGTCCAGCCATTATTGCGACGGAATACGTTTCGACCTAACTCGCTTAAGATGAGACACCGGAATTCAGCGCCGCATCCGGGTTCGTACCGCGTTTTCGTGCGGGAACGATCACTCATCACCCACGATGCGAGGGAAACCATGGACCAGCCCGATCCGTTCGGATTCATCGGACTCACCTACGACGACGTCATGCTGTTGCCCGCCCACACCGACGTCATTCCGAGTGAAGCCGATACGGCGTCACGCCTCACCCGTCGCATCACGGTCTCAGCACCGTTGCTCTCGGCGGCCATGGACACCGTGACCGAGGCGCGCATGGCCATCGCGATGGCCCGCCAAGGCGGCCTCGGCATCATGCACCGAAACCTCTCGATCGACGAGCAGGCCGAACAGGTCGACAAGGTCAAGCGGTCTGAGTCGGGCATGATCACGAACCCAGTCACGACGACTCCCGACGCGACGGTCGCTGAGGTGGATGCCGTGTGCGGGCAGTTCCGCGTATCCGGTCTCCCCGTCATCGAGGGCGACGGCAGACTCGTCGGCATCATCACCAACCGTGACATGCGTTTCGTCTCGCGCTTTGAAGCCGAGACGACGCTCGTTCGCGACGTCATGACGAAGGCCCCGCTCATCACCGGGCCGGTCGGCATCTCGCAAGGCGACGTGCTCGCGCTCTTTGCCCAGCACAAGATCGAAAAGCTGCCGCTGGTCGACGAGGCGGGCCGCTTGCACGGGCTCATCACGGTCAAAGACTTCGACAAGAGCGAGCAGTACCCCAACGCCACGAAAGACGATGAAGGCCGCCTGCGGGTGGGTGCCGCGATCGGCTTCTTCGGCGACGCGTGGGAGCGCGCGGGCCGACTGCGCGATGCGGGCATCGACGTTCTCGTGGTCGACACCGCCAACGGCGACAGCCGCGGGGTGCTGGAGATCATCGCTCGGCTCAAGGCCGACCCGGCTTTCGCGCACATCGACGTCATCGGCGGCAATGTGGCGACCCGCACGGGAGCCCAGGCGCTCATCGATGCCGGAGCCGACGCCGTCAAGGTGGGCGTGGGCCCCGGCTCGATCTGCACCACGCGCGTCGTCGCGGGTGTGGGCGTGCCGCAGGTCACCGCGGTGTACGAAGCATCGCTCGCCGCGCGCGAGGCTGGCGTGCCGGTCATCGCCGACGGCGGCTTGCAGTACTCGGGAGACATCGCCAAGGCGCTCGTCGCGGGCGCCGATACGGTCATGCTCGGCTCGCTTCTCGCGGGCACGGACGAGAGCCCCGGCGACCTGATTTTCGTCAACGGCAAGCAGTTCAAGTCGTACCGTGGCATGGGCTCGCTGGGCGCGCTGCAAACGCGCGGCAAGAAGACCTCGTACTCGCGCGACCGCTACTTCCAGGCCGATGTGCCCAGTGACGAGCAACTAATCGCCGAGGGCATCGAAGGCCAGGTGCCCTACCGCGGCCCCGTTTCATCGGTCGTGTACCAGTTGCTCGGTGGGCTTCGGCAGTCGATGTTCTACACCGGTGCCCGCACCATCCCCGAGCTCAAGCAGCGCGGTAAGTTCGTGCGCATCACCGCGGCGGGGCTCAAAGAGTCGCACCCGCACGACATCCAGATGGTCGTCGAAGCCCCCAACTACCGCCGGTAGCGACGCGGGGTTCACGGCGCTGGTTTAGGGGCGCGCGGGCGGCGTCGGCACGCGAGCCCCGGTCTCGTGGGAGCGGATCACGGCGTGCGCGAGCTCGAGCGCACGGCGACCCGCCGACGCGAGGACGGGCGGCGGTGAGCCGGCGCGCAGGGCCGCGAGCACAGCATCCAGATGCCGGTCGAAGGTGCGCTCGAATGACCGTGCCTCGTCGTCGAAATAGCCGGCGCGCCACACCCGCTCGGTCTCGTCGCCGACCGACTGCAGCGTGAGTGAACCGATGGTGTCGTGGATGACCGCGCGGCCCGCGGTGCCGTTCAGCTCGACGCGCTGGGTGTCGGGGTAGGCATAGGACGAGTCGTACGAGCCGAGCATCGTGCCGACGGCTCCCGAGGCGAACTCGAGGGCGACGGCAATCGTGCTCCACGCGCCGTAGGTCATGTTGGTCATCTGGGCCGAGACCGAGGCGATGGGCCCGCACAAGTGCTCGAGCATGTCGAAGCCGTGGCACTGGGTTTCGATGAGGTTGGCGTGCGGCGACGGCCCGCGGTTGGCCTCGCCGCCGAACCGCCACGTGGCGAACACGAGGTCGCCGAGCTCTCCCGCCGCAATCGCGGCCCGCGCGCGGACTACGGGCTCGGCGTAGCGGTGGTTGAAGTTGATCGCGAAGAACGTCTCGCCGGCGGCGTCCAGCAACGCGTCGGCCTCGGCGAGATCGAACACGAGGGGCTTCTCGACCAACAAGGGCACACGCGCCTGCAGAAGCTGCAG
>JAYUKK010000262.1:0-2498 GCA_043764515.1 Microbacterium sp. | reverse complement strand
TCGCGACCGACCAGCGCCTCGACCGCCTCGTCGCCGTCAAGATCATGCACGGCCACCTCGCTGACGACAGCCAGTTCAAGGAGCGTTTCATTCAAGAGGCGCGCTCGGCGGCTCGACTCGCTCACCCCAACGTCGTCAATGTCTTCGACCAGGGTCAGGATGCCGAATCGGCCTACCTGGTGATGGAGTATTTGCCGGGCATCACGTTGCGCGAACTACTGCAGGAGTACGGCGCGCTCACTCCCGAACAAACCATGGACATCACCGAGGCAGTGCTGGGCGGACTGGCAGCCGCGCACAAGGCCGGCATCGTGCACCGCGACCTCAAACCTGAAAATGTTCTTCTGGCCGACGACGGCCGCATCAAGATCGGTGACTTCGGCCTTGCACGCGCCGCGAGCGCGAACACGGCAACCGGCCAGGCCCTGCTGGGCACAATCGCCTACCTCTCCCCCGAACTCGTCACCCGCGGCATTGCCGACACCCGAAGTGACATCTACGCCGTCGGCATCATGATGTTCGAAATGCTCACGGGCGAGCAACCGTACAAAGGCGAGCAGCCCATGCAAATCGCCTACCAGCACGCGAACGATTCGGTTCCGGCGCCCAGTGTCTTCAACCCGCGTGTGCCCGCCGAGTGGGATGAATTGGTGCTCTGGGCGACAGCGCGCGATCCCCACGATCGCCCGGCGGATGCTCGGGCCCTGCTCGATCAGGTCACCGAGACGGGCCGCTCCCTGCAGACAGCGCTGCCGACCGCGGCAACGCAACGCACCATGCTGCTCACCTCGCCCATCCCCACCGCTCCCCCGACGGATGAGACCCAGGTTCTCGGTATGCGGGGAGGGTTAGACGCACCCACCGGCTCGTCGGCGACCGCCGAGCTCACGGGTCGTGGCGCCACAAGCAGGCGTCGCGGGTGGATTCTGTTCGCCGCGGTTCTCGCGCTTGCCGGACTTGCCGCCGGCGTCGGCTGGTGGTTCGCGGCGGGCCCCGGCGCAAGCGTGACGATTGCCGATGTACGGGGCGATACCGTCGACGCCGCTCGGCTCATTCTCGATGATCAGGGCGTTCAGGTGGCTGATACGGCCGCCGAAGCGTTCGACCTGGAGATCCCCGCGGGACTCGTCGCTGGCACCGACCCTGCTGCGGGAGAAGCCATCGATCGCGACACCGTCGTGACGATCATCGTTTCGCTCGGCCCGGAGCCGACGACGGTTCCGACCGTTGTTAGTCTCCCCGAAGCGGACGCTCGTCTCGCTCTCACCGACGCGGGCTTCGACGTCGGGAAAGCGATTTCGCAGTTCGACCCCGACATCGCCGAAGGCTCCGTCATCGCCGTGATCGGTGCTGACGAGCAGACCCTCGCCGCGGGCGCCAACTCATTCAAGGGCACCGCCGTTCAATTGCTGGTGTCCGTCGGCCCCATCCCCACGGTGCGCGGCCTCACGGTGGAGGCCGCCCAGGCGGCACTGAGCGCTCGGGATCTGACGGGCATCGTCGGCGGCGAGTCAGAATTTGATAACGATGTGCCGCTCGGCAATGTCTTGCGCGTCGAACGCACATCCGAGGCTCCGGTTCGCCCGGGCAGCACCCTGACGATCATCGTCTCGCGCGGCCCCGACCTCGTCGACGTTCCGAACGTCGTGGGCGAATCGATCAACGACGCCGTCGAGATCCTCGAGGCCGCCGGCTTTACTGTTCGCCTCGAGACCAACGTGCCGCCGGGCTTGCGAGACTCTCCCCTTGCCGCCGTACAGTCCACGTCGCCGGCCAGCGGCGAACGCGTCCTTCGCAATAGCGAGGTCGTCGTCGTCGCGAACTACTAGCTCTGACCGAGCTCCTCCGCCACCAAAAAGGCGAGCTCGAGCGACTGCATGTGGTTGAGGCGCGGGTCGCACAGCGACTCGTAGCGCGTCGCGAGGGTCTCCTCATCGATGTGCTCTGATCCGCCGAGGCACTCGGTCACGTCGTCGCCGGTGAGCTCGACGTGGATGCCGCCCGGGTGGGTACCAACGGCACGGTGAGATTCGAAGAATCCCTTGACCTCGTCAACGACGTCGTCGAAACGACGCGTCTTGTAGCCATTCGGGGTCGTCAAACCATTGCCATGCATCGGGTCGCACACCCACAGGGGCGTGGCGTCCATGCCGCGGATCGCGTCGAGCAACGGCGGAAGGGCATCCCGAACCGTTCCGGCGCCCATGCGCGTGATGAACGTCAGGCGACCGGGCTCCCGCTCGGGATCGAGCACGTCGATCAAGCGTTCCATGGTCTCGGGCGTCGTCGACGGGCCGAGCTTGACGCCGATGGGGTTGCGGATGCGCTTGAAGAAGTCGACGTGGGCGCCCTCGAGCTCGCGGGTTCGCTCGCCGATCCAGAGAAAGTGCGCACTCGTGTTGTAGGGCGTGCCGGTGCGGGAATCGATGCGGGTCATGGGCCGCTCGTAGTCCATCAGCAGGCCCTCGTGGCTCGAGTAGAACTCGACGCGCTTGAGC
>JAYUKK010000261.1:0-8458 GCA_043764515.1 Microbacterium sp. | reverse complement strand
CGGGGTCGTGCGGGTCGAGAGAATCGCCGTAGTAGGTCGACAGTGCACTGACAGCACTCGAGAGCACCGACATGGGGTGCGCCTGGTGCGGCAACGAGTCGAAGAAGCGCTTGAGGTCTTCGTGCAAGAGGGTGTGGTGGCGCACGCGCTCATCGAACTCGTGCAGCTCGCTCGCCGAAGGCAGCTCGCCGTAGATCAGCAGCCAGGCGACCTCGAGAAACGTCGAGTTCGACGCAACGTCGTCAATGGCGTAGCCGCGGTAGCGCAGCACGCCCTGCTCGCCGTCAATGTAGGTGATGGCGCTCTTCGTTGCGGCGGTGTTGACGAAGCCGTAGTCGAGGGCCATGAGACCGGTCTGCCGCGTGAGCGACGAGAGGTCGAGGCTCGAGGCGCCGACGGCACTCGGCACGATCGGAAACTCGGCGGTACCGCCGGGAAAGTGCAGGGTGGCGGTCGTGTCGCCGTCTGTAGATGCGCCGTTCAGTGTGCCGTCGCTCACTGCGCCTCCTCGCGGAATGTGATCAGGGTGTGATCGATGTGTGGGGGCGGGGTCCCGAGAACGAGCCAAGGTGGTGGCGGCTCGGGAGTGACCCGCTTACAGCCTATGCGCAAAGGCGCACCAGTCACGTACGGCCCAACACCAGGCCTCAGAGCTTAGAGAGTTGCGCCAAACGAGCAGCCGCCGCGGCAATGCGCTCATCGGTCGCCGTGAGCGCTAAACGCACGTGCTGCGAGCTTTCGCCCTCGTAAAACGTGCCGGGCGCGGCAAGAATGCCGTGGTCGGCGAGCAGCGCAATGGTGTCGAGAGCCGGCTCGCCCCGCGTGGCCCACAGGTACAGGCCCGCCTCCGAGTGATCGATGCGAAAGCCCGCACTCTCGAGCGCCGTCGCGAGCACGGCACGCCGCGAGCGGTAGCGGTCACGCTGCTCCGCGACATGCACCTCGTCACCGAGCGCCGCGATCATCGCCGCCTGCACGGGCGCGGGCGGGATAAGCCCCACGTGCTTGCGCACCTCGAGCAACTGGCGCACGATTGCGGCGTCACCCGCCACGAACGCGGCGCGATACCCGGCCAGATTCGACTGCTTGCTGAGCGAGTAGACGCTGAGCAGGCCGGTGTGGTCGCCATCCGTCACGCGGGGGTCGAGGATGCTCGGCACCCGATCGTCGCCGTCGCCGACACTCCACCGCTCGGGCTGCCAGCCCAGCTCGGCGTAGCACTCGTCGTTGACGAGCACGGCCCCGAGTTCGCGAGCTCGGGCGACCGCGGCTCGCAGTGCCGCGACGCCGAGCACGGCTCCCGTGGGGTTACCCGGGCTGTTGAGCCACACGAGGCGAGTGGATGCGGGCCAGTCGTCCGGGGAATCCGTCGCGACGCCGGTCGTGCGAGCGATCACCGAGCCGACAGCGTAGGTCGGGTAAGCCGAGCGCGGGTAGACCACGGTGTCGCCCGGGCCGAGGCAGAGCAGCAGGGGCAGGAAGCCGACGAGCTCTTTCGAGCCGATCGTGGGGAGCACAGCATCCGTCGTCAGGCCCTCGACCCCACGGCGGCGGGCGTACCAGGCTGCGATCGCAGCGCGCAGCTCAGGCGTGCCCATCGTTTGGGGGTACGCGTGAGCGTCGGTCGCCGCGACAAGCGCTTCGCGCACGACCGAGGGGGTCGCGTCGACAGGCGACCCAACCGACAGGTCGACAATGCCGTCAGCGTGCTCTCGAGCGCGGGCCGCGAACGGCGCGAGCGAGTCCCAGGGGAAGTCGGGTAGCTCGATGCTCACAATTGCGGCGCTAGGCCTGAGGCGGCAGCGCGGCGATGATCGGGTGGTCGCCCGGAATCACGCCGACCTTGGCAGCACCACCGGGCGAGCCGATCTCGGCAAAGAACTCGACGTTGGCCGTGTAGTAGTCGGCCCACTTTTCCGGAGTGTCATCTTCGTAGTAGATGGCCTCAACGGGGCACACGGGCTCGCACGCACCGCAGTCAACGCACTCATCCGGGTGGATGTAGAGCATGCGGTCACCCTCGTAGATGCAGTCGACGGGGCACTCGTCGATGCAGGCACGGTCTTTGACGTCGACGCAGGGCAGGGCGATCACGTAGGTCACGGCAGTGGTCGATCCTCTTGTTGAACGAGAGCGGGCTGTTCCATCGTAACGCCCGCACGCTGGGGAACCCGCTGGATGCGCGGCCAGCCGAGCGCGAGAAAAGCAATGAGGGCGATGCCACCGAGCCACGCGTACCCCACGGGGTTGGCGGGCACGAGCACCGAATCTCCGATGGCGGTCGCGAGGGAACCGGCAACGAGCCCGACCCCGATCGAGCCAGCGGCGGCGGGAGTTCGCACCCCGCCCCAGACCCGCAGACCCACGATGTAGAGCGCAATCGTGGCGAGCGCGATCGCGACGCCCACAGGCGGCAGCGACTGATGAGTGAACGTGCCCAGGAGGCCGAGCACGGCACCTCCCCCGAGACAAAGCGCGATGACGCCGACGCGTGCGGGCGCCGTCTTGCGTTCGAAGTCGGGGTCGTGAGAACTCATGGTCGTGGGTCGCCGCCGATTCAGGCGTCGAGCCGCAGCATCCACCCGTGGGGGTCGGCTCGACGGCCGTACTGGATGTCGGTGAGCTCTGCCCGCAGCGACATCGTCAGCTCGCCCGCTTCGGCATCGGCGCTGCCGATCTCAAAGTCGGCGGCCTTGATCATCGCGATCGGCGTCACGACCGCGGCCGTGCCGCACGCGAACGCCTCGACGATGTCGCCGGATGCCGCGCCCTCACGCCACTCGTCGATGCTCACGCGGCGACGCTCGACCGTGTGCCCGCGGTCTTCGGCCAGCTGCAAGATGGAGTCGCGTGTGATGCCCTCAAGAATCGAGTCGCTGAGGGGCGTCACCAGGGTGCCGTCTTTGTACACGAGCACGACGTTCATGCCGCCGAGCTCTTCAAGCCACTTTCCTTCAACCGAGTCGAGGAAGAGCACTTGGGCGCAGCCATGCTCAGCAGCCTCGGCCTGAGCGACGAGCGACGAAGCGTAGTTGCCGCCCGTCTTCGCGGCGCCCGTGCCACCCTTGCCGGCGCGCGAATACTGCGTCGAGAGCCAGATCGACACGGGCTTGACTCCCCCGTGGAAGTAGGCGCCCGCCGGGGAGGCGATGACGTAGAAAGCGACCTTGTGCGCCGGTCGCACACCCAAGAACGCCTCTTTCGCGAACATGAACGGCCGAAAGTACAGGCTCGTCTCGGGCGCGCTTGGCACCCAGTCACCGTCGGCCGCGATGAGCTGCCGGAGCGACTCGATGAAGTACTGCTCGGGCAGCTCGGGCAACGCGAGACGCTTCGCCGAGCGCTGCAGGCGACGCGCGTTGGCGTCGGGCCGGAACGACCAGATCGAGCCGTCGGCGTGGCGGTAGGCCTTGAGGCCCTCAAAGATTTCTTGACCGTAGTGCAACACCGAGGCCGCAGGATCGAGCGAGATGGGGCCGTAGGGCTGCACGCGCGGACGGTGCCAACCGCCCATCTCGCTCCAGCAAATGTCGACCATGTGGTCGGTGAAGTGCTTGCCGAAGCCGGGGTCGGCGAGAATCGCCTCGCGTTCGGCGACCGGGCGCGCGGCCTCGTTCGGTGTCACGGCCCACGTGAGTTCGCGGGTGGCCATCGGAAGCAGATTCGTCATCGGAATTCCTCGATAAGTCGCCAGTGGCCCGAAGGCCCCGGAAGAGCGTGGGTACAGCGTACTCCGCGCTCGTGTGCGGTTCTCAGGCCAATCGAGCGACGATTGCGTCTCCGACCTCGCTCGTTCGGCGGGGTCCTCCCGCGCCGCGCTCAGCAAGATCGGCGAGCACCGCGGTGCGCACGCGCGCCGCGGCATCCGTCAGCCCCTGCTGGTCGAGCAGAATCGCGACCGAGAGAATCGCGGCGGTCGGGTCGGCTTTCTGCTGCCCGGCAATGTCAGGAGCAGACCCGTGCACAGGCTCGACCATGCTCGGAAACGCGCCGGTGGGGTTGAGGTTGCCCGAGGCCGCGAGTCCGATACCGCCACCGATTGCCGCAGCGAGGTCAGTGAGGATGTCGCCGAACAGGTTGTCGGTGACGATCACGTCGAAACGCGAGGGGTTCGTGGCCATGAAAATCGTGGCCGCGTCGACGTGCAAGTAATCGACGGTGACGGATGCGAACTCAGGCGCAACGCGGTCGACCGTGCTCTGCCACAGCGCGCCAGCGTGCACGAGCACGTTGGTCTTGTGCACGAGCGTCAGCCGCTGACGTCGCGCCGCGGCTTGCGCGAACGCAAAGCGCACGACGCGTTCGACGCCGTACGCCGTGTTGATCGAGACCTCGGTGGCGACCTCGTGGGGGGTGCCCTGACGGAATCGACCGCCGTTGCCCACGTAGGGGCCTTCGGTGCCCTCGCGCACGACGACGAAGTCAACCTCGCCCGGGTCGCTCAACGGTGAGGCGATGCCGGGGGCGAGCAGCGTGGGCCGCAGGTTGACGTAGTGGTCGAACGCAAAGCGCAGCTTCAGCAGCAGGCCGCGCTCAATGATGCCGCCGGCGAGGCGCGGGTCGCGGGGGTCGCCGCCCACCGCCCCAAACAGGATCGCGTCGTGCTGCGCGAGAGCCGCAAGAGTGTCATCGGTGAGGATCTCGCCGGTCGCGAGGTAGTGCTCGGCGCCGAGCGGATACACCGTCTCTGCCACGGTCACGTCGCTGCCCACGGCCGCACGCAGCACCTTCAACGCTTCGGCCGTTACCTCGGGGCCAATGCCGTCGCCGCCGATCACAGCGAGGTCAAGAGTGGTTGTCACGGTGTTCTCCCAGGTTCAGGCCACGGCCCCCGGGAATGCAGGGATGCGCGGCGGTTCCAGAGTAGTGCGACGCGCCCGGGCGGTACGTCGGGAGGGGCAGGCACGGGGCCCGAGTCATAGAGTCACCCAACGAATCGAAAGGGGCTCTCCTATGAGCGTTGGATTCGGAATATTCCTCTTGGCCCTCGGCGCCATCCTCGCCTTCGCGGTGCAGGTCAGCGTCGAGTGGATAGCGCTCACAACCACCGGCTACATCCTCATGGCCGCGGGAGTGATCATGATTGTGATCGGCGGAGTACTGATGGCGCGCAAGCGATCGTCGGTCACGACGCAGCACACGCAGGTTGACCCCTCAGCCGGTGAGAAGGTCACCCGCCGCGAGTCGGTGTCATCCGACCCGGTGGAGTAAGGCTCTACTGCTCGACGACCGTGATCTCGCGCATGACGCTCGCGTCAATCGCGGTGCGCACCCGCTCGAGAAGCTCGTCCGGAACGCGCGAGTCGACGGTCAGCACACTGAGTGCCTGACCGCCGGCCGTGCGCCGGGCGATCTGCATACCCGCGATATTGATCGAGGCCTCGCCGAACTCTTTGCCATAAACCGCGACGATGCCGGGGCGGTCGGTGTAGATCATGACGATGAAGTGCTCCGCCATGGGCACTTCGACGTCGTAGCCGTTGATCTCGACGATCTTCTGCACTTGTTTGGCACCCACGAGCGTTCCCGAAACGCTCAGTTGCGTGCCGTCACTGAGTGAGCCGCGAATGGTGAGCAGGTTGCGATACTCCTCGCTTGCAGCATCCGTCAGCAGTCGCACGGCAACGCCACGCTGCTCGGCGAGAAGCGGAGCGTTGACGTAGCTCACTTGCTCACTCGAGATAC
The DNA here is from genome assembly GCA_043764515.1 of Microbacterium sp. GTDB lineage: Bacteria > Actinomycetota > Actinomycetes > Actinomycetales > Microbacteriaceae > Microcella. Next base: position 2,773 of record JAYUKK010000261.1, on the reverse strand, counting down.
GGCTGAAGATGCCCTTGAGAGCCGCGAGCTTGAGCACGTTGACGTCGTGCGCCACGATCTCGCCGCGCACCTCGACGTCGATGCTCGCGAACGAGGCATCGGCGAGCGCCGCGAACACCTGACCAAGCTTCTCCATGAGCGGGATGCCCGGGCGCACGCTCGGGTCGATCACGCCGCCCGCCACATTGACGGCGTCCGGCACGAGCTCACCATCGAGCGCGAGTCGCACTGACTTCGCGACCGAGACTCCGGCCTTCTCTTGCGCCTCGTCTGTCGAGGCGCCGAGGTGCGGCGTGAGCTGGATGGTGGGGAGGTCGAGCAGGGGCGAGCCGACGGGGGGCTCGTTCACGAACACGTCGAGGCCGGCGCCGGCGATGCGGCTGGTGGCGAGCGCCTCGCGGAGGGCATCCTCGTCGATGATGCCGCCACGGCTCGCGTTGACAATGCGCAAGGTCGGCTTCGCAAGAGCGAACTGCGCCGTGCTGATGAGGTTCGTGGTCTCGGGCGTCTTCGGAATGTGAATGGTGATGAAGTCGCTGCGCTTCATGAGCTCGTCGAGCGTCACGAGCGTGACCCCGAGCTGCTGCGCGCGCGCCGGTGGCACGTAAGGGTCGTAGGCGATGAGCTCGACACCAAACGCCGCGAGTCTCTGGGCCACGAGCACGCCGATGCGGCCGAGGCCCACGACACCGACGGTCTTCTCATAGAGCTCAACGCCCGTGTACTTCGAGCGCTTCCACTCCCCCGCCTTCATCGACGCGTTCGCGTCGGGCACGTAGCGTGCGAGCGATAGCAGGTGGGCGATGGCCAACTCGGCCGCGCTGATGACATTGCTCGTGGGGGCGTTGACGACCATGACACCCGCGCTCGTGGCTGCGGGCACGTCGACGTTGTCGAGACCCACGCCCGCGCGCGCGATGACCTTGAGGGTCTTCGATGCGGCGATGGCCTCCGCATCCATCTGCGTCGCCGACCGGATGAGCACCGCGCTCGCCTCGGCCAATGCCGCCAGCAGAGCGGGGCGGTCGGTGCCATCGACCTGACGAATGTCGAAGTCGGACCCAAGGGCGTCGACGGTAGCGGGGCTGAGTTCTTCGGCGATGAGCACGACCGGCTTGGGCACGAGAGATGGTCCTAACACGTAAGAGACCGGCAAGAGTGTGGTGGCGGCGGCGCCAACGCCAATGGGGGCGACCGATGTGTTCAGGCTATCGCAGGGCACGGGGGCAGAATGGCGACCATGAGCCCGTTCGAGACCGTCGATGGTGCCCGCGTGATCACGGCCATCGTGTTCGTCGGCATCGGCATTACGCACTTCGTTCCGGCGATCATGCGGCCGATGGCGGCGATGGTTCCACGGGCCTTTCACGGTCGACCGTTCTCGCCGCTCGCGTGGGTGTGGGTGACAGGAGTTGTCGAGATCGCGGGCGGCATCGGGCTGTTGTGGGAGCCCACGCGGGCCGCGGCGGCCATCGGTCTCGTGGTGCTGCTCGTCGGCGTCTTTCCGGCGAACGCCTACGCCGCTCGTCACCGCGAGCAGTTCGGCGTGATCGCGGTGCCGTTCTGGCCACGCTTAGCCATGCAAGTGGCGCTGATCGCCCTCGTGCTGTGGGTGGGGTTCGCCTGAATCGCCGCGGCTAGAACAGCGTGATCGAGCCCGTCGCGAGCGCGATGAGCGAGAGGCGCACGGTCGCGGTGGCGGCGAGCGCCACGATGAGCACGAGCGTGAAGCGCGTGAGCGAGAGCCGCCGACCCACGATGACCGCCACGGCGTAGAACACCACCGGCACCATCACGCCCGCCCACAGGGCAGCCCACGGAACGTTGGCGGGGTCGACACCCAGTTGCTCATACAGCGCGGGCAGGCCGACCAGCGAACTCACGGCGTCGAACACGAACCAGCCGACAACGATCGCGAGCAGCGCCGCCACCCCGATGTGTGCGCGCGTCACGAGAGCACCCCCAGAACGATGGGCCACGGCACGAGCACGAGCGTGCCCAGGGCAAGCCATCCGACGCGATGCACCGAGCGCCCACCGCGCGTGAGCGCGACGACCGCCGCGAACCACAGGGCGCTCGCGAGCAGGGCGAGAAACTCGCTGAACTGGTACATGATCTCGATCACGAGAATCGGGCCGGTGAGGGGCACGAGGCCGATGCTGATGATCCAGCCCACCGAGTAGGCGAGGTAGATCACGGCGAAGATGCCGGTCAACAGCGTTGCCGCGACCGAGGTGCGACGTCGTTCGGCCCCGAACTCGGGTTCGAGTTCGCCCTCAGGCGACTCACGGCCACCCAGTGGGTCGGCGCCGTCGTCATCAGCAGCGCCCGCTGTCGAGCCATAGGCCACATCAGATTCGGCATAGGTGGGGTCGTCGACGTCATCCCAGCGCAGTGCTGAGTCGTCGTCAGGGGACGGCGTACGAGCCATAGGGCGAGCCTATCCACCCGAGGCGAGAGCGCCCTGTGCCCCGGCGTTGGCCCGTGGAGCAGCGTGCGCCTCCGCTCGCTCCTCAGCGTGCGCCTTAGCCCGCCGTAAACCGCCGTACGAAGTCGGTGGCGGGTGCCGTCGTCAATTGCGCAAGCGTGCCGCGTTGAACCGCGCGACCGTCTTCCAAAACGAGAACCTCGTCGGCGAGAGCGGCGACGTCAGCGAGAGCGTGGACGACGAGAAGCACCGGAATAGCGAGCTCTGCCAGGTGCGCGGCAAGGTCTGACCGCACGGCCGAGTGCGCCTCGACATCGAGGGCGGCGAGCGGCTCATCAAGCAGAA
>JAYUKK010000260.1:0-2506 GCA_043764515.1 Microbacterium sp. | reverse complement strand
GCCCGGGTCAGAACGAGATTGACCTGCGCTACGCCGACGCGCTGACGACGGCCGACAACATCATGACCTTCCGCACCGTGGTCAAAGAGGTCGCCATCGAGCAGGGCGTGTATGCCACGTTCATGCCCAAGCCCATGGCCGCGCATCCCGGATCGGGTATGCACACGCACCTTTCGCTCTTCGAGGGCGACACCAACGCGTTCTTCGACCCCTCGGGGCAGTACCAGCTGTCGAAGATCGGCCGTCAGTTCGTGGCGGGTCTGCTGACGCACGCTCCCGAGATCACGGCGATCACGAACCAATTCGTGAACTCGTACAAGCGTCTCTGGACAGGTGACGAGGCCCCGAGCTACGTCACGTGGGGCCACAACAACCGCTCGGCGCTCGTGCGCGTGCCGCTCTACAAGCCGGGCAAGGGCCAGAGCGCGCGCGTGGAGTACCGCGGCATGGACTCTGCCGCCAACCCCTACCTCGCATTCTCGCTGCTGCTCGCAGCCGGACTCAAGGGCATCGAAGAGGGCTACGAGTTGCCGCCCGAGGCCGAGAACACGGTCTGGGAGCTCAGCGGAGCCGAGCGTCGCGCGCTCGGCTACAAGCCGCTGCCGTCGAGCCTCGACCGTGCCCTGGGCCTCATGGAGGAGAGCGAGCTCGTGGCCGAGACCCTCGGTGAGCAGGTGTTCAACTACGTGCTGCTCAACAAGCGCCGCGAGTGGGCCGCCTACCGCGCGCAAGTGACCCCCTACGAGCTCGAGAGCAATCTCGAGATTCTCTAGCGCGGCACCGACCCCCGCGCCATGTCGCGACAACCGTCGACGCTGACTGAACTCGCCCGACTCGGCTTTGCCGAGCTGGGCGCGGCTCGCGATGCCCTCGGCGAGTGGGCCGAGCATCTTGAGGCCTTCGGGGCGGCCGCCGACCCTGACCGGGCGCTGCGGCTGCTCGTGCGACTGGGGGAGCAGCATCCGGATGCCCTCCGCCCCGTGCTCGCCGACCCCGCCTGGGCGGCGCGCCTCTTCGTGGTGCTCGGCGCGAGTGAGGGCCTCGGCGACTTTCTGCGGCGCCGGCCGGCCGAGCTCGCCGCGTTGCGAGAGCCCCTCCGCACCCTGCCGAGCGCCGAGCAATTTCGCCGCTACCTCGCGGCCGCCGTGGAGGGTGCCGCGACCGGCACCCCGGCCGGCCTCGAGGCGGCCCGCACCGCCTTGCGCGTGCGTTACCGCCGGTGGCTGCTGCGCATTGCAGCGTGGGATCTCGAGCACGCCGACGCTGTCGAGGCCCTGCCGCACGTCGCGGCGGCCCTCGCTGACGTGGCCGGGGCAGCGCTCGACGCGAGCCTGACGCTCGCGCGCGCGGTCAGCACGTTCCCGGCCGATGAGGTTGCGCGCACGCGACTCTCGATCATCGGCATGGGCAAGGCGGGCGCCCGCGAACTCAACTACATCAGCGACGTCGACGTCATCTACGTGGCCGAAGGAGCCGACGAGCTCGACAACGCGCGCGCTGTGGAGATTGCCACGCGCCTTGCGGCCGAGACGGCGCGAGGAATCCAAGAGCCAGGAATCGAACCTCCGCTGTGGGAGGTCGATGCCAACCTGCGGCCCGAAGGTAAAGACGGCGCACTCGTGCGCACGATCGACTCGCACCGCGCCTACTACGAGCGCTGGGCGAAGTCGTGGGAGTTTCAGGCGCTGCTGAAGTCGCGGCCCCTGGCCGGAGACGCCGAGCTGGGGGAGCGCTACTGCGAGACCGTGCATCCGTTCGTCTGGGCCAGCTCGCAGCGCGACGGCTTCGTCGACTCAGTGCAACGGATGCGCGAGAGAGTCACCGACCACATTCCCGCCGACGAAGTGGATGTTCAACTCAAGCTCGGCCCGGGCGGGTTGCGCGATGTCGAGTTCACCATCCAGCTGTTGCAGCTCGTGCACGGTCACAGCGATGACCGAGTGCGGCAGCGGGATACCCTCGGTGCCCTCGCGGCCCTCGCGCAACACGGCTACATCGGCCGCGAAGAGGCGGCGTCGTTCGCGCGCGACTATCGCTTGCTCAGGGTCATCGAGCACCGCGTGCAGCTCGACCGCATGACGCGCACGCACCTCATGCCGCGCGATGCAGATCGTCTGCGGGTGCTCGCGCGGGCGACGGGGCTCGCGAGCACGTCCGACGAGCTCACTGAGCGTTGGCAACACACGAAGATCGCCGTGCGCTCGCTGCATGAGAAGTTGTTCTATCGCCCACTGTTGTCTGCCGTCGCGGCCTTGCCCGACGAGGGCCTTGCCCTGACGAGTGATCAGGCCGAAGCGCGGCTCGCCGCTATCGGCTTCGGTGACCCCCGTGGTGCGCTGCGCCACATTGCCGCGCTCACGAGCGGGGTGTCGCGTCGCGCGCAGATTCAGCGCACGTTGCTGCCCGTGATTCTGCAATGGCTCGCGCAAGGCGCCGACCCCGACTACGGGCTGCTCGTCTTCCGACGTTTGAGCGATGACCTCGGCGAGACCTACTGGTTCTTGCG
>JAYUKK010000259.1:0-2509 GCA_043764515.1 Microbacterium sp. | reverse complement strand
TACCCTAGAAGCATGCGTGTTGTTGCGGCAATGAGTGGGGGCGTGGATAGCGCCGTCGCTGCCGCGCGCGCCGTCGACGCGGGGCACGAGGTCGTCGGGGTTCACCTGGCGCTCAGCCGCATGCCGGGCACCCTGCGCACCGGAAGCCGCGGCTGCTGCACGATTGAAGACAGCCTCGACGCGCGTCGCGCGGCCGAGAAGCTCGGCATTCCGTTCTATGTGTGGGATTTCAGCGAGCGTTTTCGCGCCGACGTCGTCGACGACTTCGTGGCCGAATACTCGTCAGGCCGCACGCCGAACCCGTGCATGCGCTGCAATGAGCGCATCAAGTTCGCGGCGGTGCTCGAGAAGGCCTTGGCGCTCGGCTTCGACGCCGTCGTCACGGGGCACTACGCCCACATCGTCACCGACGCAGCGGGCAACCGCGAGTTACACCGTGCGTCAGACGAAGCCAAAGACCAGTCATACGTGCTCGGCGTTCTCACGACCGAACAGCTGGCACACGCGATGTTTCCGCTCGGCACGACCCCCTCGAAGGCTGTCGTGCGTGCCGAGGCCGCCTCGCGCGGGTTCACGGTCGCGCAGAAGCCCGACAGTCACGACATTTGCTTCATTCCCGACGGTGACACGCGCGGCTGGCTCGCCGACCGCATCGAGCCCGTCGAGGGCGCGATTATCGATCGTTCGGGTGCCACGGTCGGAGCACACGACGGCGCGACGAGCTTCACGGTCGGTCAGCGGCGGGGGCTGAACCTCGGCGTTCCGGCGCCCGACGGTCGTCCGCGCTTCGTGCTCGAAGTGCGCCCCCGCACGAACGAAGTGGTCGTGGGGCCGCGCGAGGCACTGGCTATTCGCGAGCTTGCCGGGCAGCGATTCACGTGGGCCGGGCTCGACCCCGTGTCGAGCGGCATCACCCAGGCTGACCCGACGGGTGGCAGCGCGGCGTTCGACAACGCCCCTGCGGCCACGCCCGCCGCTGACCCCGCGGCGACGGATGCCCTGCTGCCGTTCGACTGCCACGTGCAGGTGCGCGCTCACGCCGACCCGGTGCCCGCCGTGGCGCGCGTCGCGGGTGGCGAGCTTGTCGTCTCGGTGCTCGAGCCTTTGCTCGGCGTCGCGCCCGGCCAAACAGCCGTGATCTACGTCGGAACCCGCGTGCTGGGCCAGTGCACGATCGATCGCACGGTGAGCGCTGACGCTAACCCGCGGCCGGGCTCCGACGCGGTTGCCGACCACAGCACCGCCGCGGCCGCCGCAGCGCCCCACGCCACACGGGGTGCCGCGCCGACCGCAGCCTTCGCCGGCATCGCCGCTCTCTAGACTGACGCCGTGACCGCCGAGCTGCTGCGCCTGACCGACGTGCCGGGCGATCGCCCGGGCGCCAACGCGGCGGCGTACTGGCCCCGACTCTCGGCCGCCACAGCTCACCTCGACCCGCCGCTCGGCGTGATCGATCGGGCGGCGCTGGCCTACAACGCGGCCGACCTTGTGCGGCGAGCGGGAGGCAAGCCCATTCGTGTGGCGAGCAAGTCCATTCGCGTGCGCGGCATTCTCGAAGCCGTACTCGCCCAGCCCGGCTACGCGGGCGTGCTCGCCTACACGCTGCCCGAGGCGCTGTGGCTGGTGAGGCCGCGGAAGCTCGGCGGAAGCGATATCGACGACGTGGTGCTGGGTTACCCCACCACTGATCGCGCGGCCATCGCGCACCTCGCCGCCGACGAGCAACTGGCCGCGCGCGTGACACTCATGATCGACGATGTCGCCCACCTCGACCTGATCGACTCGGTCGTCGCGCCGAGTGCGCGAGCGAGCATCCGCATCGCGATCGAACTCGACGCGAGTTGGCGCGGGCCTCTCGGTCACCTCGGCGTGCGGCGCAGCCCGCTGCACAGCCCCGAGGAGCTCGCCGCTCTCGCCCGCATCGTTACCGAGCGCGCAGGGTTCACGCTCGTGGGCGTCATGGCGTACGAGGCGCAAATTGCGGGGCTCGGCGACGCGCCCCGGGGCCGGCCGTTGCGGGCGCTGCTCGTGCGCGGCATCCAGCGTCAGTCGCGCGCCGAACTGCGCGACCGTCGGGCCCGTGCCATCGCCGCCGTGAGCGCCATCGCCGAAGCCGCGGGTACCCCTCTGGAGTTCGTCAACGGCGGGGGCACGGGATCGCTCGAATCCACGTCGGCAGAACCCGCCGTCACTGAGCTTGCTGCGGGCAGCGGACTCATGGGCCCGCACTTGTTCGACGCCTACCGCGCGTTCACGCCGGCCCCCGCCGCATCGTTCGCCCTGCCCGTCGTGCGTCGGCCGACCGACGACATCGCCACCCTGCTGGGCGGCGGCTGGATCGCGAGCGGTCCGCCCGGCCCCGACCGCCTCCCGCAAGTGGTGTGGCCCGAAGGCCTCCGGATGCTCGGCACCGAGGCCGCGGGCGAAGTGCAGACTCCACTGCGCGGGCCTGCCGCCCGCACGCTGCACGTCGGTGATCGGGTCTGGCTGCGCCACACGAAAGCCGGAG
>JAYUKK010000258.1:0-8480 GCA_043764515.1 Microbacterium sp. | reverse complement strand
TGCTCCGGAATCGGCTGCCGCATCGTGCTGTACCGAAAAGCTCGCTCGCTCGGCCACCGCGGCAGCAAAGCACTCGGCGGCAAGCCAGGCCGCCCACTGGCCGATGCGGTCTGTCGTCGGGACGCGTACCTCTGTGGTGGTGCCGTCGGCGAGCGCCACGGTGAGCACGGCCTCGGGAGGATCGGTCGTGCTCGCGGGGCACTCCGCGGGCGTCAGGGTGATCGCGAGGTCGCGCGTGAGACCCGCGCCGATGAGGATGGTGCGCTCGAGCACGGCCGGTCGAGAGAGAGCGGGTGACTCGAGCGCGGCGGCCACGATCGTGAGTGGAGCATCCGCGTCGTTGCGCACGGCGAGCTGGATACCCCCGCGCGACGGATCGATGCGGCTGCGGTAAACATCGGCTGTGACGGCGAGCTCGGCGGCCGAGGCCGCCGCCCCGGAAGGCCCGGGCGGGGTGGGGGCTGTGGGGGAGCATCCGGCCACCGGAAGCGCCATTGCGGTGACGACGAATGCGACGACGACGCGCTTCGCAACGGGCATCGTCAGAACGTTCACCACGGTTTAGTCAGAGAGGAGGGCCGCGAGATGCGGCCCCACGAGTTCGTCTTCGATGAGGAATGCGTCGTGCCCAAACGGCGACGGGATGACCACGGCCTCGCTGCCGTGGATGGTCGACGGCAGATGTGCCGCGAGTGCCTGCTGCTGCTGCACCGGAAACAGTCGATCGCTGTCGATGCCCAGCACGAGGGTGCGCGCTGTGACACCACTGAGCGCCTCGGCGAGCGTGCCGCGGCCCCGGGTGATGTCGTGCGAGTTCATGGCCTCGACGAGAGTCACATAACTGTTGGCGTCGAAGCGACGCGTGAACTTGTTGCCGTGGAAATCGAGGTAGCTCTCAACGGCGAAGCGCCCGCCGCGGCCGAGTGGGTCGAGCACTCCTTGCCATGACCGTTCGAAGCGTTCGTTGAGCTCGCTCGGCGACCGGTAGTTGAGCAGAGCCATGCGGCGCGCGAGCGCGAGGCCACGGAAAGGGCCTTCTGGTTCGTCGTAGTAGTCGCCGTCGCGAAACAGCGGGTCCATGCGAATGGCTTCGAGCTGCACTGAGTTGAGGGCGATCTGGTCGGCGCTAGAAATGGGGGGAGCAGCGAGCACGGCAAGGCGCTCGACGCGGTCGGGATGCTGAACCGCCCACTCGAGCGCGTGCATGCCCCCCATCGAACCGCCGACAACGGCCGCGAAGCGCTTAATGCCCAGCGCGTCGGCAAGGCCGACCTGTGCCGCAACCTGATCGCGAATCGTCAGGTACGGAAAGCGCGAGCCCCACTCCGTGCCGTCGGGGGCGAACGACGCGGGACCGGTCGACCCTTGACACCCGCCCAGCATGTTGGGAGCGATGACGAACCAGCGGTCGGTATCGATCGCGCGGCCGGGCCCCACGATTCCTCCCCACCAGCCCGCGGTCGCATGACCCGGGCCCGGGCGGCCGACGACGTGGCTGTCGCCCGTGAGGGCGTGCACGACGAGCACGGCGTTGTCGCGAGTAGGGGCGAGCGTGCCCCAGGTCTCAAAGGCCATACGCACGTGCGGCAGGCTTTCGCCGGATTCGAGCGCGAGCGCCCCGATCGACTGAAACAGTCGGTCGCCGGGCGCATCGCCTTCACGCCACGCACCGGTCGTCGGTGGAGTGCCCAGCATCGATCGCCGATTGGCCTCGGTGATGAATGCCGAGGGCACCGTGTCTTCGCTCGTCTGCCAGTCCATGCTGCGCTCATTCTCTCGCAGAGACGGCTGCGCCCCCGCCACGTGCTGTGAGGGACACAGCACGGCGGGGGCGCATGACGAGGTGAGCGCTACAGTGCCGCGTTCGCCGCCACGACCGCGCGCGCAGCCGTGAAGCCCGCCTCAAGGTCGGCAATGATGTCGTCGATGTTCTCCAGGCCGATCGAAAGTCGAACGAGCCCGGGAGTCACACCGCTCGTGAGTTGCTGCTCGGGGGTGAGCTGCGAGTGGGTCGTCGACGCCGGGTGAATGATGAGGCTTCGCACGTCGCCGATATTGGCGACATGGCTGAAAAGCTCGACCGAATCGACGAGGGCACGCCCCGCATCGACCCCACCCTTCAGCTCGAACGAGAGCACGGCCCCCACGCCCTTCGGCGCGTACTTCTGGCCCGCCGCATACCAGGGGCTCGAGGGAAGCCCCGAGTAACTGACGGTGGCCACATCGGGGTGAGCCTCGAGCCAGTTCGCCACGGTAACGGCGTTGTGCACGTGGCGTTCGATGCGCAAGCTCAGGGTCTCGATACCCTGGATGAGCTGCCAGGCGTTATCGGGCGAGACGGCTGCGCCGATGTCACGGAGCAACTGCACGCGGGCCTTGATGATGTAGGCGATGCCGTCGCCCAGCACGCCGGTGTAGCTGGCGCCGTGGTACGAGGGGTCGGGCTCGGTGAGGCCCGGGAACTTCTCGACATTCTTCGACCAGGCGAACTTTCCGCCGTCGACGATGACGCCACCGAGCACCGTTCCGTGGCCGCCGAGAAACTTGGTGGCCGAGTGCACGACGATGTCGGCGCCGTGCTCGAGCGGGCGGATCAGGAACGGCGTGGCAATCGTGTTGTCGACAATGAGCGGCAGACCGTGCGCGTGAGCCACCTCGGCAACCGCGCTGATGTCGAGCACGTTGACCTTCGGGTTGCCGATGGTCTCGCCAAAGAGCAGTTTGGTGTTCGGACGAATCGCCGCCGCCCACGCGGCCGGGTCATCCTGGTTCTCAACGAACGTCACCTCGATGCCGAGCTTGGCAAGCGTGTAGGTGAAGAGGTTGTAGGTGCCGCCATAGACCGATGCCGACGACACGATGTGGTCGCCCGCCTGCGCGATGTTCAGCACGGCATAGGTGGTCGCCGCTTGGCCGGAGGCCAACAGCAGTGCCGCGGTGCCGCCCTCGAGGGCCGCCACGCGCTGCTCGACGACATCTTGCGTGGGGTTCTGGATGCGCGTGTAGATGTTGCCGAACTCCGCGAGTGCGAAGAGGTTCTTGGCGTGCTGCGCATCGTTGAACGTGTACGCCGTCGTGCGATAGACCGGCGTGGCCCGCGCATTGGTGACGGGGTCGGGTTGCGCGCCCGCGTGAATCTGCAGGGTCTCGAACTTCCAGCTGGCGGTCATGGGGGTCTCCTCGTGGGTCGGCGGAACATCCCGAACGGTACGCGCGCCCGCCACGAGACGGCAATGGCGGGCGACACACGCCGTAACATTGCCGCGCACGGGTAGCGTGGCGTCATGACGACACTGACGGCTGTTGTGACCGGTGCTAGCTCAGGAATCGGCGAGGCCACGGCCCGCCTGCTGCGTGCGCATGGCTGGCGAGTCATTGCGGTGGCCCGTCGCGCTGATCGCCTCGCGGCGCTCGCCGCCGAGACCGGCTGTGAGACCGTGGTGGCCGACCTCACGGACGGTGCTGCGGTGGATGCCCTCCGCGAGTACGTCGCCACCACCGGCCCCGTGCACGCCCTCGTGAACGTTGCCGGCGGGGCGATCGGCGTCGACACAGTTGAGACGGCCAACGCCGCTGACTGGATGCGCATGTTCGACATCAAGGTGCTCAGCGCGCAGCGGGTCATCAGCGCGTTGCTGCCTGCGTTGCGAGCCGGCGCGCGCGACCGCGGAGTCGGCGACATTCTCGCCATTACCTCGACGGCCGGGCAGATCGCCTATGAGACGGGCGGTGGCTACAACGCTGCCAAGTTCGCGTTGCGCGGCATGATGCTCGCCCTCCGGCTCGAGCTCGCGGGTGAACCGTTGCGCGTCATGCAAGTGGCGCCGGGCATGGTGCGCACCGATGAGTTCGCGCTCAACCGTTTCGGCGGCGACCCCGGCAAGGTCGATGCGCTGTATGACGGTGTCGAGCATCCGTTGACGGCACACGACATCGCCGAGCTCGTCGTGTACGCGATTGAGGCACCCGCCCACGTCAATGTCGACGAGCTCACCGTGCGCCCCGTCGCTCAAGCGGCACAGCACAAGCTGATTCGCCACCCGCTCGCCGTACGCGAAGACTGACCCCGCGTTTACCTCACCGGTTCGACGGGGAGTTCGTCGGCCGTGACATCGCCGAAGGCGAGTTTCGGCACGAACACGAGAGAGATCGCGGCCACCACGGCGGCTCCGCCGCAGATCGCGAACACGATGAGGTAGCCGAGCAGGCTTGACGCCGTTTCGGTGACCGCCTGGCCCGCCGCGAGCACGAGAACCACGGCGAAGATCGCGCTCGCAAACGCGCCACCGATGGTCTTCGTGGTGTTGGTCAGGCCCGTCGCGATACCCGTCTGCCCGAGCGGAGCGGCCGCAGCCGCCGCCGCCGGGAGGGCCGCGACGAGCGCACCCGAACCAATGCCAGCCAACACCATATTGAGCGTCACGCCCACTGCAGTGGTGTTGTTGACGAGGAAGGCGAGATAGCCCAGCGCCACGAGCACCGTCGCCGCGATGAGGGCGATGCGCGGCGTGAAGCGGCGTGAAATGAGCGGGAACAGCAGCGCACCGATGATCATCGCCACGAGGTACGCACCGATGATGTACGAGCGATCGGTCGCGTCGAGGCCCAGCCCAAACCCATTGACGGGGTCGGTGCCCGCGAAGGTGCTCAACGGCGCCTGAGCACCCAGGATGCTGATACCCACGAGCCCGGCCGTCAACTGAATCGGCCACATGGTCGGCTGCCGCAACACGCGCAGGTCGATCGCCGGGTCGGGGTGCTTGAGCACCCACTTTCCGAAAGGGAAGAACAAGAGCACGCCGAGCAGCATGAGCGCGTAGACCCAGAGCGCGCCCGGGCCATTGATGCGCAAGAACGTCAGCCCCGAGGTGATCGTGAGCAACGCAATCGTCAGCAAGATGAAGCCAACCGTGTCGAGTCTGCGGCCCGGCTGAGGCTGTGACTCGGGCACGCCGAACAGAATCACGAAGAAGGCCACGGTCACGGCGATGGCCGGAATCATGAGCGTGAGGGTCACGTTTTCATTGAACGCGGCGAAGACGCGCGCACCACCGAGGGCGCCCACGATGGCGCCCGCCTCGAGAGCGACCACGAGGTAGCCCGCGGCGCGACGCGTCTGCGAGGCACCCGTGTCGCCGCGACGACCACGGTCGAAGATCAGGGCGACCTCGAGCGGCAGCCACACGACGTAGAAGCCCTGGAGCGCCCACGCGGCCAGGAAGACCCAGAACGAGTCGGCGAACACGAGCCACCAGCTTGCTCCGGCCGTCAGCACGGTCGAGATGAGCAAGATCTTCTTGTGGCCCACCATGTCGCCGAGCTTCGCGAGCACCGGAACCACGAGGGCGCTCAGCAGCAACTGGGCGGCCTCGAACCAGTTGAAGTCGGCATCCTCAATACCGAGGTAGTCGACGAGGTCTGAGATGAGCGGAACGTAGTAGCCCTGCAGAACGCCGCTCACGAACTCGACGAAGAACAGGTACCCCACGAGGCCCAGCGTGATGGCGCCAGCCTTTCCGCGCAGGGGGGAGGGGGCAGCGCTCGAGACGCTCGCGGGCTCGGTCATTCCGCGATGCTAGCGCGCCGTCAGGCTTCGACCTCAGCATGAGTTGTGCCCGGTAGCGTGCTCGCATGAGCGACGAGATGGTGAGGCGAGAGCGGGCACGCGGTTTGCTCGCCGATCGCGTCGCTCCTGACTGGGCGATCGCGCTCGATCCGGTGGCCACAAGGATCGCGGATGAGCTCGACCGACTGCGTTCCGAGGCAGCAACCGGCAATCCGCCATTGCCTGCCGAGCATCTCGTGCTGCGTGCATTCACGCAGCCGCTCGCTGATGTGCGGGTCGTCATTGTGGGGCAAGACCCGTACCCCACTCCGGGCCATGCCGTGGGCCTGAGCTTTGCCGTCGACGCCACCGTGCGGCCCTTGCCGCGCTCACTCGCCAACATCTACCGAGAGCTCCACGATGACCTCGGGGTGGGGCCCGCCGAGCACGGCGACCTGAGCGCGTGGAGCGCGCAGGGTGTGTTGCTTCTCAACCGCGTGCTGTCGGTCGCCCCGGGGCGGCCGGGCGCGCACCGCGATCGAGGGTGGCAGGTGGTCACGGCCTGTGCGCTCGCGGCGCTCGCCTCGCGCGGTGGGCCGCTCGTGGCCGTGCTGTGGGGGCGGGATGCCGCGGAAGCGGCGCCGCTGCTGGGTGACGTGGCGATTGTGTCGAGCGCGCATCCGAGCCCGCTGTCGGCCCGGCGCGGATTCTTTGGGTCACGGCCGTTCAGTCGCGTCAATGCACTGCTCGCCGAGCAAGGCGCAAGCCCCATTGACTGGCGTGTACCGCCGTTCGCAGCAGCCGTAGACTAACGCGGTCGCGCACGAGAGAGGGGGTCGGGATGCTGGAAGAAGAGTACGAGCGTCGTCGCACCCTGCCCGCTCACCTGCGCAAGCAGCCAGAGCCCGAGCCGCCGTTCTCGTTTGTCGTGCGGGAAGCCGTCGACCGCGACCTTCCTGACGTGCGCGAGATCTACAACCACTACGTTGCCAACTCGACCGTCACCTTTGATGAGTCACCGTGGACGCTGAAGCAGCTGCGCACCAAGTACGCCCGCGTGCGCGAGCTTGGCTACCCGTTTCTCGTCGCCCAGTCGCCCAACGGCGTCGTGCTGGGTTTCGCCTACGTCTACCCGTGGAAAGAGAAAGCCGCGTACCGGTTTACGGTCGAGAACTCGATCTACCTCGGGCCCGCGTCGACCGGCAAGGGGCTGGGAACGGCGCTTATGGGTGAGTTGCTCGAGCAGGCACGCGCCGCCGGGGTCAAAGAGGTCATCGCCGTCATCGCCGACCGCGGAGCCGAAGGGTCGATCGCACTGCACGAACACTTTGGCTTTGAGACCACCGGATCAATGGGCCGCGTTGGCTTCAAGTTTGGTCGGTGGCTCGGCGTCGTGATGATGCAGAAGTCGCTCGCGCGTCGCCGCTAGCGAGGCGGAGAGGGCGGGTTACTGGTAGACCTGGGTCGCCACTTCGCCCGCGAGGGTGACCGCCTCGTCGAAGAACGCCGGGCCGCCGAGGCCGCTGATGACCGAGATCCAGCTCTCTTGTGTGACGACGTTGTAGATGGCCGGGGCCAGACCTTCATCGCCCTGCTGGCTGTAGGTGAGCGCCCCGTCGGGCGTCGTAGCTTCGTTGAGGCCCTGGGCCGTGAGGTCCTCAATGATCCTCGCGCGGTTCGCCGTCGAGACGGGAGCGACGCTGATGAGCACGCTGGACAGGTCGACACCGTCCTGCGCGAACACGCAACTGATTCCGCCGGCCAACTGCTCCGGAGTGGGCTCGAAGAAGTAGTCGTCGCCGTACACACTGCCCGGGCCACCGAGCAATTGCAGGCTTTGAGCGGCAAACGCGTCGAGGCGTGATTGCGGCAAGATCGTCGTGCAGTCGACGGGCATCGTGAACACGAGTTCTTCGGGCTCAGGCCCCGTGGTCTCGACGGTCGTCGGCGTCGGCGTGGGGGTCGGCTCTTCCGCAACCGGCTCGGTTTCGGGCGCGCACGCCGAGAGCGTTCCGAGAAGAACGAGTGCGGCGGTGCCGACGAGCAGTCGCTGCGCGATCATGATGCTCCTTGCATGCTGGCCAGGAAGGCGAAAAACGGCGAGGCGCTCCACACGCTCTCTGCGCGCGAATCTAGCAGTCAGCGTCGACGTCATCCGCGGAATTACGCGACGCCCGGGGCTCTCGTGGCCGTTCGTTGCGCAATTGATATGAGCCACTCTCTACAGTGTGCGCCGTAGGCTCGCAAGGTGTTCGAACTCCACCACCTCAGTGCGCTCGAGCAAGGCGAGTGGCTTCGGCTCGGTCGCATCAGCCCGCGCGAGTTCGTTGAGCACTACCTCGGCCGCATCGAGCGCCACAACGCCGCCGTGGGCGCGCTCACCGTCGTGGATGCCGAGCGTGCCCTGGCTCGCGCCGACGCGCTGGTGCAGGCCGACTCGCGGTCGGCGCAGCTGTGGGGCATCCCGATCGCCGACAAAGAGCTCGTGCAACGATCCGGGCAGCGCACGACCTTCGGCTCACGATTGCGCGCCGACCACATCGCTCCGACCGACGACGAGCTTGTTCAGCATCTGGATGCGGCCGGAGCCATCAGCCTCGGGGCAACTGCCGCACCCGAGTTCGGCATGTCGTCGTATACCGAAAGCCGCGTGTCGCCGCCCACGCGCACTCCCTACGACCTGAGCAGGGGCGCGGGCGGATCCAGCGGGGGAGCCGCTGCTGCCGTGGCCGCCGGCCTGCTGCCCGTCGCGCCCGGGAGCGACGGGGGCGGTAGCATCCGTATTCCCGCGGCGGCATGCGGGCTCGTCGGGCTCAAGCCTTCCCGAGGTCGCGTGCCCGCCGACAGCGGGCTCGACTCGCTCGCGGGCCTCGTTGTCTCGGGGCCCCTCGCACGCACGGTGGCTGACGCCGCTCTCATGCTCGACGCCCTCGTC
>JAYUKK010000257.1:0-8588 GCA_043764515.1 Microbacterium sp. | reverse complement strand
TGTCAGCGAGCTGCGCCGCGTTGGGGCTGGTCATGAGGAAGGCGAGGCCCATACCCAACAGCGAGATCGCCACCCCGGTGCGAATGGCGGCCTGGCGGGCGGGGTCGGCGCCGGGGTTCCGCCACAGCGCGATTCCCGCCACAAAGGTTGCAATCCACAGGGTCGTGATCGCCGTGGCCATGATCGACCACAGAGTCGTGGCGAGCGGAGTCGAGACATTGAAGTGGCTCGTGATGCCGGCGATAGCGGCCCCGGTGATGATGATGAGCTCGATCGCCAAAGTCACGGTGATCACGGTGCCTGCCCACCAAGCCGCGCGGCGCCAGCGGCTGAAGTGGCCGATGAGCCACGCCCAAGTGACGGCATAGAGCGTGCCGGAAATGGCGAACTTGAGGGGCTTCTCCCACAGGTTCACGCCGAGTACCTCGCGGTCGTCGACAAGCCAGCCGATCAGCGTGACGACGGTCAGTGCGGCGAGCAGGGCGCCGAGCACGAGAAGCGGTCGGTGCCAGCGGCTCGGTGGTAGGTCGAGTCGCCAGTCGGCGGCAGCAGGAGTGGGGGCAGGGGTCGTCGTGGTCATCAGCAGTCCTCGGGGTTGATCACGTGAGCGGGGGCGGGAGTGCCCTCCGGCAGGGGGAACCGGCGGAACGATTCCGCCTCTTGAGCGATGCGACGCAGGCCCGCAAAGAGCGCGTCGCCGAGAACGGTGCCGACGACGACCACGGTGGTCATCTGGGCCTCGTCATGGGCGGATGCCACTGCCGACAGATCGGCAGCGGCAACAAGGTCGGCGGCCTGCGCGTATTGCTCGAGCACGGCCTCCGTGATGAGTTCGACCTCGAGGGCCGCGTAGGTGTCGATGACCCGCGCGGCCATCGTGAGGCCGGGATTGTTCGGATACACGGTCCACCCGCGACGGGCGCACAACTCCGCGATGCGCGCAGCGCCGTCGCCCTCGACGTTCTCGGGCACAGCCGTTTGCGTCACCGCGCGCTGTGCGACACCAAACGTCGAGCTCAGCGGCATCGCGTCGTCATCGACCGCGCGAATGACGTCGGCGGCTTGCGCCACGCTCAATCCCCCGACATCGAGCAGAGCGCGCACAAAACGAACGCGGGCAACGTGGGTCTCGTCGTACTGCGACTGGTTGGGGCTCGTGCGCTCACCCGCGGGCAACAGCCCTTCGCGCAGGTAGAACTTGAGCGTCGGAACCGGCGTGCCGGTCGTGGAGCTCAGCTCGGACATCTTCATGTTTTAGATACTAACACTATCGATAGTGCTTGTGTCTATTCGTTTTCGCCCCACGCAGTGCGCCGCTGGCATCATCGGGGTATGCGCCGCCGCATCGTGATCGCGCCCGACTCGTTCAAGGGCTCGCTCTCGGCGACGGATGCTGCACTGGCGCTCGCGGCCGGCTGGCAGTCTGAGCGCCCCCACGACGACGTGCTGCTCGTGCCCCAGGCCGACGGCGGCGAGGGCACGCTCGACGCCATCGCGCAGGCGTCGCCCGGGGCGCAGTGGCGCAGCGCACACGTCGCCGGGCCCACCGGCGAGCCGCACGACGCGCGCTGGCTCATGCTCGCTGACCACCACGCCGTGCTCGAACTCGCCGAGTGCTGCGGCATAACCCTGCTGCCGCGCTCCCCCGCCGGCGAACTCACGCTCGCTCCCCTGACCGCCTCGAGCCGCGGAGTCGGTGAGGCCTTTGCGGCCGCGCTCGACGCCGGTGCCCAACGCCTCACGCTCGCCCTAGGCGGCTCGGCATCGACCGACGGTGGGCTCGGCGCCCTGAGCGCGCTCGGCCTGCGGGTGCTCGATGCCGTGGGTGAGGTACTGGCCGACGGCGGTGGTGCCCTGGCACAGCTCGGCGCACTCGACCCCGCGGGCCTCCGTGCCGCACCCATTGGCGGCATGACCCTGCTGACCGACACGACCGCCGTGCTCACCGGCCCGCGCGGCGCGGCCGCCGTGTTCGGGCCACAGAAGGGCGCGCGCGCCGAGCAGGTGGCACAGCTCGCATCCGGCCTTGCGCGCGCGGCCGCGATCGCCGGAGGCGACGAGCACCAGTGGCCGGGGTCGGGAGCCGCGGGCGGCACGGCCTGGGGGTTTGCGCGATACTTCGGTGCGAGCATCCGGTCGGGGGCTGATGCCATCGCGGTGCTCACGGGGCTCGACACCGCCCTGGAAGGCGCCGACCTTGTCATCACGGGCGAAGGGCGCTTCGACGCCACGAGCCTCGCCGGCAAAGTCGTGGGCGGCGTGGTCGAGCGGGCATCCGTCGCGGGCGTACCGGTGGCGATCGTGGCGGGTCAGGCCGACGCGACGGTGGCGCAGGATGCCGAGGCTCGCGGCCTCGGCTCTGTACTCACGCTCACCGCGCTCGCCGGGTCAACCGACGCCGCCGTCAGCGAGCCGGAGCGTTGGCTACATGCAACAGCCGCTGCGATCGCACGCGATCAGAAGGACCAATAAAGCTGGGGTGCCTGGACTCGAACCAAGAACAACTGAACCAGAATCAGCCGTGTTGCCAATTACACCACACCCCATCAGCGCGGCCGGGGCCGTGCTGGGTGGCCCGCGAGCGGGCCGAGTAGCGAGTTTACCCTACGGCCGGAGTCACGACGTACGACACCGTGCAGAAGCCAGCGCCGAAACAGACCGCCTCGGCCTTGACCGGCATGCCCGTCGTGAGACCGCGGTTTGAGCGCACGGTAACGGGCTCGCCGCCCTCGCGCGCCTCAGTGATCGCGGCGGCCAGGCTCGTCGCGGTGGGTGCGATGTAGCCATAGTCGGCGGAACGCTCGGCGAGCAAAAGGTAGGTCTCGCGAAAGTCACGCGCTCCGCGCTCGTCGACGCGCACCGACTGCAGTCGGTCGCCGCTCGTCGAGATCGTGAACTGCGGTGTGGTGAAGAGCGCACCTTTGGGCTCGTCACCGGTCGCGATGAGCACGAGTCGGTAGTCAAGGTCGGTGGTGTGCGGGCCAACAGTCAGTGAGCCGTCGGCGGGCAGGCCGAGCGATGTGGCGTTGACCGGTGGTGCGCTGAGGTCGATGCGCGGGGTGCGCGCCGACTCGATGTAGGCGAGGCCCTCGTCGGTGAACACCGACCAGTTGAGGTCATTCACCTGATCCGTGGCCGCGGGGCCCGGGCCGGCGGCCACCCGCGGAAGTCCGACAATTCCGAAGATGACGACGCCGAGCATGATCGCCATCAACACCATGGCGGGCAACCACTTCACCCACTCGGGTCGTCGCGAGAACTCGTCGATCATGGGTCTAGCGTAGGAGGGTGCACGACTCGAGCCCCCGCCGTCGACCGCGCGCCCTCGTGTTCGCGGCCGTCGCCGCCATACTCCTGCTCGTCGCGGCCGTGCTGCTGGCCCGTTGGTGGCGCGAGACCAGTGCGGGTGTGGCGTTTATCGAGGCCTTCCCTGGCTCGGTCGCTCCCCCGGCGGGAACGCCCACCGGTTTCCCGGCGTGGCTGAGCTGGACCCACGCCCTCAACGCCTTCTTCTTGCTCTTCATCGTCAGCTCGGCTCTGCACCTGCGCGCCGGCACGCGTCCGCCCGCATTCGTGACGCGCCGCAACCGCTGGCCGCGCACGCCGAACCCCCCGAAGCGCCTCGGCCTGCACACCTGGTGGCACCTCGTGGTCGTGACGCTTTGGATCGCGACGGGTCTCGTCTATGTGACGCTGCTGTTCGTGAGCGGGCACTGGGCGCGCATGGTGCCGACCGAGTGGTCGGTCATCCCCAATGCGATCTCTGCCGGCGTGCAATATCTCTCGCTCGACTGGCCCGCGCACACCAGCTGGGCGTACTACAACGCCTTGCAGGTGCTGTTCTACGGCGCCACCGTCTTTCTCGCCGCGCCACTCGCGCTCGCGACGGGCCTCCGGCTCTCGCCCGTGTGGCCTCAGCGCTGGATGCGCAACCACGGCCCGCTCTCTGACGCTTGGGCGCGGCAAACGCACTCGTTCGTGCTCTGGTTCTACCTGGCCTTCACGGTCATCCACGTGAGCCTCGTGCTGCTCACAGGAGCGCGACGCAACCTCAACGCCATGTACCTCGGTATCGACGACGCCGAGAGCTGGCTCGGTGCCGTGGTCTTCGCCGCGTCGGTCGTCGTGATGGCCGTGGGCTGGGTTCTGCTGCGCCCACCGGCCCAGGTCGCCATCGCCGAGCGCGTCGCCGACGTGCGCCGCATGCCTGCCGCGCCGCACTGACCCTCTGGGGCCTTACAGCGAGGCGCGCAGTGCTCGCAGGCGGGCGAGGGTCGATTCGCGGCCGAGCAACTCCATCGACTCGAACAGCGGCGGGCTCACCCGACGACCCGACACCGCGACCCGAAGTGGGCCGAACGCGAGCCGAGGCTTGAGGCCCAGCTGCTCGATCAGGGCCACGCGCAGGGCCTCTTCAATGGCAGCGGGGGTGAAGTCGACCAGCGGCTCGAGCGCGGCGACCCCGGCGTCGAGCACGGCGGCCGCGTCGTCGCCCATCGAGCTGCGAGCATCCGTCTCGATCTCGAGGTCGTCGTCAGCCATGAACAAGAAGGCGACCATGCCCGGCAC
This sequence comes from Microbacterium sp., assembly GCA_043764515.1. Taxonomy (GTDB): domain Bacteria; phylum Actinomycetota; class Actinomycetes; order Actinomycetales; family Microbacteriaceae; genus Microcella. The sequence continues at coordinate 4,019 of JAYUKK010000257.1, read as the reverse complement.
TTCCCCGAGCAACGCCACGCGTTCTTGCACGAGGGGGGCAGCGGCCGCGAGCAACGCGCGCTCCGCCGGGCGGGGAACGTCATTAAAAAGCCCGGCACCCGAGCAGTAGGGGATGCTGCGCTCAACGAAGTCGTCGAGCGAGAGCAACCGCACGTGGTCGCCGTTGATCGACTCGGCCTTCTTGACGTCAAAGCGCGCGGGGTTGGGGTTGACGTTCGCCACATCAAAGGCGGCCGTCATCTCCTCCATCGAGAACACATCGCGATCGGGAGCGAGCGACCAGCCCAAGAGTGAGAGGTAGTTGAGCAGCCCCTCGCGAATGAACCCGCGGTCGCGGTGGTGGAAGAGGTTCGCTTGGGGGTCACGCTTGCTGAGCTTCTTGTTGCCCTCGCCCATGACGTACGGCAAGTGGCCGAACTGCGGAATGGCGGTGGCCACACCGACCTCGATAAGGGCGTGGTAGAGCGCGATTTGCCGCGGCGTCGACGAAAGCAGGTCTTCGCCCCGCAGCACGTGGGTGATGCCCATCAGCGCATCGTCGACGGGGTTGACGAACGTGTACAGCGGGGCACCGTTGGGGCGCACGACGACGAAGTCGACGAAGCTACCGGCCGGGAAGGTGATGTCGCCGCGCACGAGGTCGGTGAAGCTCAAGTCGCTGTCGGGCACCCGCAAACGCAGAGCGGGCTCACGGCCTTCGGCGCGGTACGCGGCCTTCTGCTCGTCGGTGAGCTCACGCTCCCAGTTGTCGTAGCCCTGCTTGGGGTCCCGGCCGAGTTCGAGGTTCTTGGCCTCAATCTCTTCTGCGGTCATGAAGCTCTCGTAGAGGTGGCCGCTCGCGCGCAGCTGCTCGATGACGCCCGCGTAGATGTCACCGCGCTGCGACTGCCGGTAGGGCGCGTGCGGCCCGCCCGTCTCGACGCCCTCATCCCACGTGATGCCCAGCCAGCGCAGCCCATCGAGAAGCTGGTGGTAGCTCTCTTCGCTGTCGCGCGCCTGGTCGGTGTCTTCAATCCGAAACACCATCGTGCCGCCCGTGTGCTTTGCATAGGCCCAGTTGAACAGGGCCGTGCGAATAAGGCCCACGTGCGGGGTTCCGGTGGGCGACGGGCAGAAACGAACGCGCACGTCAGAGCCAGTGGCGGTCGAAAAGGCGGGGCTGGTCACAGCGTGCCAGTCTAGGCGGTCACAGGTGAGCAATCACGGTGGGCGGTCGGCGCAACATCCACTGCTCAGCAGCTATAGAAGCCCGCGACCGAGGGCCGCAACGACCCGAGCCCACCCAGCAGGAAGATCTGGCTGGGATCCTGGGCGCGCAACGCAGTGTGCGGCGGAAGAGAGACACAACCCGGGCTTGTTGTGTAGAGCGGGGCGCCCGCCGCCCCTGCCGCAGCCCCTCCGGAGAGCGCGTCGGCAAAGCCCATGCCGGTCGCGAGGTAGGCCGTTGTCGCGGTCGGAAAGTATTCGCTCGCGAGCAGTGCAGCGGTTGAGAATCGATCAGGCCCCGCAAATCGCTCCACCGCGAAGCCCTCCGATTCGAGGCCCACCTTCATGCCCTCCGGCAGCACACCCGTTCCACCGACCATCACGATGCTCGTCGTGCGCAGTTGCGCGAGCAGCGCGAGCGTTGCCTCATCGATCTCGACGCTTGAGCCCGCCACGAGAATCACCGGAGCGTCGACCGACGCCGCCGCCGGCCCGGCTGCGAGCGCGTCGGCGAATCCCGCGCCCGTAACGATGAAGGCGATGGGGGAACCCGAACTGGCGTAGGCGTCGAGCGCCAGCAGGCGCGACGTTTCGTGTCGATTGGTACCAAACACACGATCAGTATTCGACGTGACCGTGCGGAGCGTCGTGAGCACGGTGTCAGAAATCACGCCCGGACCACCCGCGACGACGATGCGATCAGGTCGGAGCCGCTGCAATTCGGTGAGGATGCTCGCGGGCACCGAATCGCGCGTGACGAGCAAGAGCGGCCCTCCGGCGGCACCCGCGAGTGCCGCAGCACTCAGCGCGTCGGGAAAGTCGGCACCGGACGCGACGTACACGGTCGCCGCGCCAGACGGAAACGCGCGCGTCGAAATGAGCGCGGAGGTCGCATAGCGATCAGCGCCAGCAAGGCGAATCATTGTGCCCGGCGGAGTCGGCGGGGCCGAGGAATATCGGCCGAAGTTCTGCGTGTAATAGAGCCGACCGTTGGCGTTGGCGGCAATGCCAATTCCGATGTCTGTCGTGGCCGAGAGCAGATTTGCGCGGTGGCCGGGCGACATTGCCCAAGCATCGTGGACCGCCGCGGGCGCGTACCCAGCAGCCACGTTTTCTCCCGCTCGAGTCCAGCCGGCCGGGTACATCGCGGTGAAGTCGGGGCGGTGCGACATGGTCGACACGCGCGCCTGCTGCGTCGACCAGTCTTGGGCGATTTCATCGAGGGCGGGGTTGCGGCGCAACGGCGCGACGCCATTTTCGGCGCGCAAGGTGTTCGCCTGCTGGAAGATGAGGTTGCGCTCAGCGTCGTACGTACTCGCGGCCGCCGTCAGGCTGGCCGGCAGACTGGCCGGCACCCTGGTCGGAACCTGCGAGGCCGTCGCGCTTATGGGGCCGAGCGAGAGAGCGCCAGCGATGACTACGGCGATCACAGATTTCACTGACACGGTTCCCCCCGGAGCCGATCGGACAGTCGCAACCCCCTGTGGCGACGTGCCTTCAGTGTAGGCACGCGATGCCCACAACGAGCACCCCCGAAACGAGGCTCAGGTCTTTCTCGGCGTCACGGCGAGGGCAACTACCACGGTCGCCACGAGTACCAACGCCACGAACGAGAGCCCGTTGTAGCCGAGCAACGCCAGCACGACCCCCGCGAGGGCGCCGCCGAGCGCGCCACTGCCGCTCATCACGAGGTCGCTGCGTCCCTGAACGATTGGGCGCCGGTCAGGAGCCGCCGACTCGGTGAGCAGAGCCGAACCCGCCACGGTGCTCGCACTCCACCCCAGCCCGAGGAAGATGAGTCCGGCCACCACCCATGCTTCGTTTTCGGCGCCGAAGCCAGTCATCAGCAGGCTTGCCACGAGCATCCCCTGGCCCATCAGCACTGTGGCGCGCCGCCCGACACGGTCAGACAGAATGCCGAAGACAGGCGATAGCGCGTACATACCTGCAATGTGCAGGCTGATGGTGAAGCCCACGATGACGAGACTTGCCCCGTGCGCGGTGAGGTGCACGGGCGTCATGGCCATGACCGCCACCATCGTGGCGTGGCTGAGGGCGATCGAGATCATGGCGAGGCGGATGCCCGGCCGATCATCAACCGCCGTGACAGCACTCGGCGCGCTCACCCCCGAGCGCTCTTCTTCCACCCGCGCCGCGCGTGCTTGTTCGGCGCGCCACTCCGCCGCCATCGCGAGTGGGTCAGGCCGAAGCCCCACGAGGTAGAGCACCGCGGCCAGCGACTGCGCGATGATCGTGAACAAGAAGGGGCCGCTCAGGTCGGGCAGCCCCAGGTAGGCGCCCAGCGTTTCGCCGGGCCCGATGAGGTTCGGGCCCGACACCGCCCCGACGGTCGTGGCCCACACCACGAGCGAGAGATCGCGACCACGCGTCGAGGGCGAAGCGAGGTCGACGGCCGCGAAGCGCGACTGCAGATTAACCGCAGTGCCACTGCCGATGAACAGAATGCCCAGCAGCAGAAGGGGAAAGCTCGACAGCCCCGCGGCGACCATCGCGATCGTGGCGCCGGTTGCGGCGGTAAGGGCACCCGTGGCGAGAGCCGGGGCCCGCCCCGAACGACGGGCCAGGCGGGCGAGCGGGATCGCGGCAAGGGCAGCACCCAGAGTGACCGACGTCGCCGCCATTCCGCTGAACGCGGGAGAGCCGGAGATCTCGGCGGCGAGAATGGCCCCGATCGAGAGCGTCGCCCCCATGCCGAGACCGGCCAGCACTTGGCCGGCCATGAGCACGCCGCGCGTGCGGCGCTGTGCCGCGGCGACGGTCTCCGCCGTGAGGGCAACCGAGGTGGAGTGGCC
>JAYUKK010000256.1:0-2551 GCA_043764515.1 Microbacterium sp. | reverse complement strand
AAATGCCGGACTCGGATGTCGCGGGCCGGGCAACCGTGTTCATCTTCCCCGACCTGAACACCGGCAACAACACTTACAAGGCCGTACAGCGCAGTGCGGGCGCCGTGGCCATCGGGCCGGTACTTCAGGGGTTGCGCAAACCCGTGAACGACCTCTCGCGCGGAGCCCTGGTGCGCGACATCGTCAACACCGTCGCCATCACGGCGATTCAGGCTCAAACCGCATGAGCCTCGCGTTCGTGGTCAACTCGGGGTCGTCGTCGATCAAGTGGGAGCTGCTCGAGGTCGAGGCGGGGTCCACGGTGCGTCGCGGAATCGTCGAGCGCATCGGCGAAGCCGGTGGCGACGCCGTCGACCATACGGCAGCCATGCGCTCGATTCTTGAGACGCTGGGGAACGAGCATCCGGTGGTCATCGGGCACCGAGTGGTGCACGGCGGCGCACGTTTCGCCGAAGCAACCGTCGTGACGGACGAGGTCGAGGCTGCGATCGATGAGCTGTCGGCTCTCGCACCGCTGCACAACCCGGCCAACCTCGCCGGGATCCGCGCGGCGCGCTCAGCGTTCCCGGGCGTGCCGAATGTTGCGGTCTTCGACACGGCCTTCCACCAGAGCCTCACACCCGCCGCCTACACCTACGCGATCGACGCGGGTGTTGCCGCCGAGCACGGCGTGCGCCGCTACGGATTCCACGGCACCTCGTATCAGTACGTCACGGGCGCGGCCGCCCGCTTCCTGCAACGCCCCGTCGATTCGCTGCGGCTCATCATCTTCCATCTCGGAAACGGCGCCTCGGTGGCCGCGATCGACGGCGGCCGTTCTGTCGACACGTCAATGGGGATGACGCCGCTCGAAGGCCTCGTCATGGGCACCCGCTCGGGCGACCTCGACCCCGGTGCGCTCTTCCACCTCGGCCGGGCCGGGATGACCCTGCCGCAGCTCGACACCCTCCTCAACCGGCGCAGCGGCATGCTGGGCCTCACCGGGCGAGGCGACATGCGCGACATTGTCGACGCAGTGCGCGCGGGGGATGCCGCGGCACGCCTTGCTCTCGACGTCTATGTCCACCGGCTGCGCCACTACCTCGGCGCGTACCTCGCAGTGCTGGGGGGAGCCGACGCCGTCGTGTTCACCGCCGGTGTCGGCGAGAACAGCCCGGAGGTGCGTGCGGCAGCACTGTCGGGGCTGGAGGGCTTGGGCATCCAGCTCGATGCGACTCGCAATGAGGGCGCCGATCGTGGCGCCCGCCGGATCTCGACCGACTCCTCTCCGGTCGCGGCGCTGGTGGTACCGACCAACGAGGAGCTTGAGATCGCGCGTCAGTCGCTCGCCGCACTGGCGCGGTAGCGACTTCTGCGCTAGCGACTCAGCGCGCTCTCAACTCAGCGCGCCGCAAACACCGCGTTCAGGAGTTCGTCGTACTTGACTCCAACATCGGGTTCGTTGGCGTCAAGCCGGTTCGCCAGCAGTACGACGCAGAGACCAGCAGCCGGCGAGATCCAGAGCTGTGTGCCGCTCCAGCCGGCGTGCCCGAAGACGCTGTGGTCGAGCAGCCCGAGGCGACGGGGGAGGTTGAAGCCGAGACCGAACTCTTCCAGCCGCTTGGCGGGGTCGGGGTCAATCACATACAGCCCGCTGGTTCGCGGGCGCAGCGTGGCCCCTAGCGTGCCGGGTGCAATGATCGCGCCATCGCCGGCGAGCAGCGAACGCCCGATCGCGAGCAGATCCTCCGCGCGCGCAGCCGTGCCAGCAGCGGGATGCCGCAGCTCGAACATTGCCGCAGCGTCGTGGTCGTACCGCTCGGTGCCGTGGATCGAATGCACGTCCGCGGTCTCGAACGACAGCCCTTCAGCGCCGGCTGCTGTGGCCGTGGACGAGAACTCGTGCTCGAAGGTGTTACCGGTGGCATGCTCGACCAGGGCAGCAACGCCCTCCCACGCGAGGTTGTTGTAGCGTCTGGCGGTTCCGGGCACGTATTCCAGCGGTGCCCGCTCGACCGCTTCTCGTACGGTGGTGGCGCGACCGTGACTCAGTATCGGCACACCCGCGCCGAGAACCACGTCGGCAATGCCCGAAGTGTGGCTCAGAAGGTGGCCGAGAGTCACATCGGGGCTGGCGAACGCCGGCAGGGCATCCCGTAGTGGGGTGTCAGTCGTGAGCAGGCCGCGCTCCACCGCGCGGATCGCAGTGAGCGCCGAGAGTGGCTTGGTGATCGAGTAGAGCGCGAATCGATCCTCCACGGTCGCCACGCGGCTACCGTCGGTGCCCCACGCTTCGAGGCCGAGTACACCGCTCGCGTCGGTCACACCCAGCACGGCAACGGGAAGGCGCCCGGCTTCGACGTGGCCGCGGGTCCAGGCCGCACCCGCAGTGAATCGCTGCTCCAAAGACGCTCTAGCCATGGTTGCTCCGTTCATGCCAGCCGCGGCGACAGTGGGCCGCGATCACGACGACGCGTCGAGCCTACGTCACCGGTCGCGACTACTCTGGACACGTGGTTGCTGCCCTGTATCGCCGTTACCGGCCAGAGACGTTTGCCGAGCTCATCGGTCA
>JAYUKK010000255.1:0-2571 GCA_043764515.1 Microbacterium sp. | reverse complement strand
TCGCCGTGCGCGGCTTGGTTGAGGTTCATGAAGTCGAAGTCGATCGTCGCGAACGGCAGTTCGACGTTGGCCTGCGTGTGCAAATGAAGCAGGGGCTTCTGCAGCGCGTCGAGGCCGGCGATCCACATTTTGGCCGGGCTGAAGGTGTGCATCCACGCGATCACGCCGATGACGTTCGGGGCCGCGTTCGCCTCTTGCATGACGCGCTTGATGCTCGCGCTGTCAACCAGAGTCGGCTTCCACACAATCGTGACAGGGATGCTCGCGGCAGCCTGCAACCCGGCTACGACCTGCTGTGACTGCTCGGCCACCTGGCGCAGAGTCTCGTCACCGTAGAGGTTCTGGCTTCCGGTGAGGAACCAGACCTCGTACGTCGAGAGGTCGGGGACGATGCTGCGGGTCACGAGGAGGCTCCTTGGAGTGCGGCGAGGGGCAGTGAGACGACGGCCTGGCGCTGGATCTCGAGGCCCGACTCATACGTGCCAAGGTAGGCGGCGAATCCCGCGACGTCGGCAGGGTGCGGCGCGACGACGTTCATGTCGGTGTCACCAAAGACATCGCGTTCGAGGTAGCTCGAGAGGTCGCCCCCACCCGCGGCCGTGAAGGCAGCGAGCACCGCGATGCCCCAGGCTCCGCCCTCCGCCGCGCTCTCCGCGACACCGACGGGGGCATCGAGCGCCGCTGCAAGGAATCGCTGGGCGACGCCTTCCGTGCGGAAGAGTCCGCCGTGAGCCTGCATGCGATCGATCGCCACGCCCTCATCGTGCAACGCGCGCATGCCGAGGCTCAGCGTGGCGAAGACGCCGTAAACCTGTGCGCGCATGGTGTTCGCGAGTGTGAGGTCGCTCTCGGGTGAGCGCACGACGATCGGCCGGCCTTCGCTGAGGTGGGCGATGGGTTCACCGGCGACCTGGTTGTAGGCGACCACTCCCCCCGCGTCGGCTGCACCGTCGAGAGCTTCGGCGAGCAGCAGGCGGTACGCCTCATCCGCATCGACGGGGGTGCCCGCGAGTTCGGCGAAGCGACGGAATACGCCGACCCACGCGGCGAGCTCGCTCGTGCCGTTGTTGCAGTGCACCATGGCGACAGGATGCCCCGCCGGCGTCGCGACGACGTCGAGCTCGGCATGCACACGCGCGAGCGGCCGCTCCAGCACGACCATCGCGAAGATGCTCGTGCCGGCACTGACGTTGCCCGTGCCAGGGGCCACCGCGTTCGTGGCGACCATGCCGGTTCCGGCGTCGCCCTCGGGCGGGCAAAAAACCGCGCCGGGCTGGAGCGACCCACTCGGGTCGAGCATCGCTGCACCCTCGGCGGTGAGCGAGCCAGCGGAGGCCCCGGCGGGGAGGATGGAGGGGAGCACGCTGCGAACCGGGCCGATCAGTTGCGCGGCGGCGATTGCGGCGTCGTACTGCGCAAGCATCGCGGCGTCGTAGTCGGCACCGTGTGCGTCGATGGGGAACATTCCCGAGGCGTCGCCGACACCGAGCACCCGGTGACCGGTCAGGACCTGGTGCACGTAGCCCGCAAGGGTCGTGATGTGCCGAACGTTGCCGACGTGCGCCTCGCCGCTCAGTACCGCCTGGTGCAGGTGGGCGATCGACCACCGCAGGGGGATGTTGACCCCGAACAGCGCGGTGAGTTCGGCAGCCGCCTGACCCGTGCTGGTGTTGCGCCAGGTGCGGAAGGGAACGAGCAGTTCATCGTTTTCGTCGAAGGCGAGGTAGCCGTGCATCATCGCGGAGACGCCGATTGCCGAGAAAGTCGTGGGGGCGACGCCGTGCCGTGCGTGCGCATCCGCAACGAGAGCCGCGTAGGCACCCTGGAGTCCGGTCCAGACCTCGTCGAGGGCGTAGGTCCACACGCCGTCCACGAGCTGGTTCTGCCATTCGAATGAGCCGACCGCGATGACGTCGTTGGGGTTCTCGCCAATGAGACAGGCCTTGATGCGGGTCGAGCCCAGCTCGATGCCGAGAACAGCTCGGCCCTCGGAAATCACGGCGGCGGTCATCGAGCACCCCCGACAGGCTGCCCGTACACGTTTTGGTAGCGGTCGAAAAGCGCGTCGATGGCGTCGGGGGCGATGGGGACGAGGGCACCAGCCTGACGGGCGATGTGCACGGTGCGGGCGACGTCTTCGACCATGACCGCGGCCTTGACGGCATCGCGAGCGTCCGACCCGATGGTGAAGGGCCCGTGGTTCTGCATGAGCACCGCGCGGGAGCGGTGACCGCGCAACGTTTCGACAATGCCCCGACCGATCGAATCATCACCGATGATCGCGAATGGCCCGACAGGAATCTCGCCGCCGAACTCGTCAGCCATCGCCGTGATGACGCACGGAATCGACTCAGCCCGGGCGGCCCATGCGGTGGCGTACGTCGAGTGTGTGTGCACGACTCCGCCGACGTCGGGCATGTTGCGGTAGACGTACGCGTGGGCAGCGGTGTCACTCGACGGGCTGCGATCGCTGCCCGGAGTGTTCGGCACGACCTCGCCGTCGAGCGTGCACAGAATCATGCTCGACGGGTCGAGGTCGTCGTAGCCCACACCACTGGGCTTGATGACGAA
>JAYUKK010000254.1:0-8705 GCA_043764515.1 Microbacterium sp. | reverse complement strand
CCAAGGTTCAGGCCGACGGTCGACGGGTCGGCGGGGAGCACGAAGAGCACGAGATCATTGCCCGCCGCGAGCGCACTCACCGCATTCGTCGCTGGGTCGGCGTAGGCCGCCACGCCCGAGGCCTGGAGCATCAGCAGATCATCGGTGATGATGACGCCGTCGAAACCCAACTCATCGCGCAGTATGTCGACCCAGGTCGACGAGAGCGACGCCGGTAACGGACTCACCTGATCAAACTCCAGGTGCCCCATCATGACGAGCGGCGCTCCCGCGTCGATACCGGCGTGGAACGGAATTGCGTGCGTCGCGCGCCACGTCGCGAGATCGATGCTCGATCGCGGGATGCTCACGTGAGAGTCGTCGGGACTCGCCCCGTGCCCCGGGAAGTGCTTGAGCGTCGACAGCACAACGCCGCTCTCGCCTCGCACCGCCGCCGCAACCCGATCGGCAGCCGCTGCGGGCGTCTCGCCGAGCGTGCGCGGGCGAATGAACGATGACCGATCGGGGGTGACATCGGCGACGATCCCGAAATTGATCAGCACTCCCGCCGAGGCGACGAGCGCCGAGCGTTCGGCGAACGATTGCTCGGTGGCGGCGGGTTCGAGGGCCCAGAGATCGCTCGCAGCCAGACTGCGATCTTCATCGAGACGACGAACCGTGCCGCCCTCTTGATCGATCGCCGACAGCACCGGCAACCCAGGATCACTGCTCAGACCTGCCGTCAGGGCAGCGACGCTCGCGGCAGACCCGGCGACGTTGTCGCCCATGATGATCACCCCGCCGAAGCCATAGGAATCGATGACCGCACGGATGCTGCCGGCATCCGTTCCGGGCACATGAATCATGACGAGCGCGGCAAGCTTCTGTTGCGGAGTCATCGCGGCGATGCGCTGCTCGAGATAGACCTCGTCGACATCGAGCGGCGCCGGTGCCCCGACAAGACGGCCCGGCGGGGGCAGCACCTCACGAGGTTCTGCCGTGCAGCCAACCAGCGAAGTGATGACCAGCGCGACCGCGGCAGCGTGACCCAGAAGTCGGCGCGCTGGTCGTGGCATGCGTTGATGGTAACCCGGCGAGACCACCCACCTACGATGATGACCATGGCACAACGGATATCGGCGATCGTCGGGGCTGCTCACGCGGGCCCCACGGTGGTCGTGACTCTCGTGACCGTCGTGCTCGCAACCGCGAGCGGACTCGAGCCGTGGCGCGTCGTGGCGATCGGCGCCATGATGCTGACCAACCAGCTCTCGATCGGCTGGTCGAACGATGCGATCGACAGTGCTCGAGACCGCGAGGCGAACCGAACAGACAAGCCCATCGTGCGCGGTGATGTGGGGGCACGCGGCATCATGATGCTTGCCGCTGCCTCAGCGATCACTGCTATGGCGATCTCGGTCACCCTCGGACTCGCTTTGGCCATGGTGCATCTCGTGTCGCTCGCCTCGGGGTGGCTCTACAACGCCGGACTCAAGCGCGGTGTCGCGGCCACCCTGTGTTACATCGTTGGGTTCGGGCTCATCCCGTTGATGGTCACGCTCGCGCGCGCCGATCCGCGCCCCGCCGAATGGTGGGCGATCGTGATGGGCGGGCTGCTCGGCCTCGCCGCCCACTTCGCCAACGTGTTGCCCGATCTTGACGACGATCGTCGGCACGGCATCCGCTCACTGCCTCATCGGCTCGGCGCTCGATGGGCGGGGATCATTGCGCTCGTGGCGCTCGCTGCGGCCGGGGTGCTGGGAGTGGTTGGGCCGGGGGTTGCGACCCCAGTGACGATTGTCGGCGCAACGGCGACACTCGTTCTTCTCGTCGCGGGCGTCGTGGTGATCGTTCGCGCCCCCGAGTCGCGAGGGCTCTTTCGCATCATCATGCTTGCGGCGCTTGCGGTGGTGGTCACGCTCGCGGGGGCCGCTAGCGCGATCGTCGTCTAGGTGCGCTGCGGGTTACGGATTCCCACGGCGGAGACGACCGCACCGGCAAACATCAGTCCCGCGCACAGCAACAAAGCGTTGTCGAGCCAGACATCGTCGACGATGGTGCCGATCACGGCGCCGAGCAGGGCGATTGCGACGAGCCCGGCGATGCGTGACAGCGCGTTGTTGACGGCTGAGGCAATTCCCGCGCGCTCGGTATCGATTGCTCCGAGGATCGCCGAGGTCAACGGTGCGACCGTGATCGCCATGCCCAGCCCAAAAAGGAGCACACCGGGAAGCGCTTGGGATACAAAGTCGAAGGGTGTCTGGATCGATCGCAACAGCAAGAATCCGATGGCCACGAGCAGCGGCCCGATGGCCATGAACCAGCGCGGCCCGAACCGGCCGGCCAGAGCCCCAAAGCGTGACGACAGCAGCACGAGCATGATGGTGACCGGCAGCATGATGAGCCCTGACATCGTGGCGCTGAGCCCGGCGACCTGCTGCAGGTAGATCACGATGACGAGCCCGGCCACCGAGAGTGCGGCGTAGATGGCCACGGTTGCGAGGTTTCCGACCGCAAAGTTGCGACTGCGGAAAAGCGAGAGTGGCATCATCGGATGCTCCGCGGTCGCCTGCCGCACAATGAAACCGATGAGGCTCACGATTCCGACAACGAGCGGCACCCAGACCAGCGGAGCGCTCCAGCCGTAATTGGCCTGCTCGATGAGCGCGAACACGACGCCGGCAAGGCCGAGAGCGCCGAGCACGGCGCCGATCAGGTCAATCGGAGTGCGCTGGGCAGCGGGCACATTGCGCATGGGCGCGAGCAAGATAAGCGTCACCGCGACGGGGAGCACGTTGATGACGAACACCCACCGCCAGCTAATGAAGTCCGTCAGCAGGCCACCAAGCAGGGGGCCAATGATGAAAGCGGCAGAGGTCCAGGCCGTCCACAGGCCGATCGCGCGCGCTTGAGCCACCCCACGGTGGGCGCCCATGATGAGGGCGAGCGAGCTCGGGACGAGCAGCGCGCCCGCGACGCCCTGCGCTGCACGCGCGGCGATGAGCACTTCGGCGGTCGGCGCAAGGCCGCAGGCGAGCGACGTCACCGCAAAGCCGATAAGCCCGATGCGCAAGATGGCGACTCGGCCGAACAGGTCGCTCAGTGAACCCGCGAGCAAGATCAGAGAACCGAGGGTGATGAGATACGCATCCACCACCCACTGCTGCACCGGCAGCCCTCCCCCGAGTTCAGCGGTGATCGCGGGCAGGGCTACGTTGACGATCGATCCGTCAAGGAATGCGACGAAGGCAGCGAGAATCGCCACGATCAGGACCCGGCGGTCGAGGGAGGTCTCAGTCATGGGGCTAGTCAAGCACCTCGGCAACGCGCTCTGGGTCTCGGGCTCTCGGGCTCTCAGGCTCTCGATGGCGACCGACTCGTCGTCACCGTCACACGCTCGACGCCCCGACGCGTTCGGCGAGAAGCTCGCGGACCCGAGGGACAACCTGGGTGCCATAGAGCTCGATGGCGCTCATGAGCTTCTCGTGCCCCAATGGGCCCGTGCTGTACTTCAGATCGAAACGCTGGATGCCGAGAGTCGATACCGTGTCAGCGATCTTGCGGGCAACCGTCTCCGGCGAGCCGACATAGAGGGCCCCGTGCTCGACCTCCTGGCGGAAGTGTGCGTAGGTCGTGGGGCCCCAGCCACGCTCACGACCGATGCGACCGAACATGAGCTCATATGAGGGCCAGAGCTCCTCCATCGCCTGTTCGTCGGTCTCGGCGATGTACCCGGGCGAGTGCACTCCGACCGGCTGCCAGGGCTTCTCGAGCTGAGTGAGCGCACGGTGGTAGAGCTCGACGAACGGCACGAACCGTTCGGCCTGCCCGCCAATGATGGCGAGCATGAGCGGGAACCCATAGTTGGCGGCGCGCACGACCGACTCAGGGCTGCCTCCGACTCCGACCCACGTGCGGACCGAACCGTTCTCGGCTGTCGGGTAGACCATTTGATTCTGTAGCGGCGCGCGCGTGGTGCCCTGCCACGTCACCGGCCCGCCGTCGTTCACCGCGGCGTAGAGGTTGAGCTTCTCTTCAAAGAGGGTCTGGTAGTCCTGCAGTGCATACCCGAACAGCGGGAACGACTCGGTGAACGAGCCGCGACCCATGATGACGTCGGCACGGCTGTTCGAGATCGCGTCGAGCGTGGCGAACCGTTGGAACACGCGGATGGGATCGTCAGAGCTCAAGACCGTCACACCAGTGCCGATGCGGATGCGCTCGGTACGGGCCGCGATCGCCGTCAGTACGATGTCGGGCGCCGAGACGGCAAAGTCGTCACGGTGGTGCTCGCCGATCGTGATCGCGTCGACGCCCACCTGATCGGCGAGAACGCCCTCGGCAACGACATTGCGAATGACCTGCGCGTGCGACAGCGGCGTGCCATCAGCGTCGACGGTAACGTCGCCAAACGTGTCGAGGCCCAGCTCGAGGTCGTGTGCGTCGGTGATGGCCATGAAACTCCCCTGTCTATGCGTTCGTATCGAGTGGGTCAACGCGGGCGGGCGACACGGTATTCCCGGGCGTCACGCCAGATTGACGCAACACCTCAGGGCTGCAGGCGCTCAACACGCCAGTTCGACTCGCCCTCGCGGTGGAACACCAGGCGGTCGTGCAAACGCGACGTGCGCCCTTGCCAGAACTCCACGCGCTGGGGCACAATTCTGAACCCGCCCCAGCGCTCTGGTCGAGGCACCTCGGGCGCATCCGCAAACCGCTCTTCGGCGTTGTGCACCTTCTGCTCGAGCGCCTCGCGTGAGTCGATCGACTGCGACTGGTCGCTTGACCACGCCGCCACTTGCGCCCCGCGCGGGCGATTCGCGAAATAGTCATCGCTATCGGTCGCGTCGACCGGATGCGCGTGCCCGAAGACCTGGACTTGACGATGCAGCGTGTACCAGGGAAACACCGCCGCGACCGCAGGGTTGGCGAGCAGTGCGCGACCCTTGCGCGAGGTGTAGTCGGTGTAGAACGCAAAGCCGCGCTCGTCGACTCCCCGCAAGAGCACGGTGCGAATCGACGGTGCTCCGTCGGGATCAATCGTGCCTAACGCCATCGCGTTCGGCTCGTAGACCGAGCGCTCGGCCGCCTCGGCAAGCCAGTTCTCGAACTGTGTGAATGGGTCTGCCGCGAGGTCGGATTCCTCGAGCTTCTCGACCCCGTAGTCAGTGTGTGTGCGTAAAGCTGCATCGAGCGAGAGATCGTGCTGCGAGTCGGTCATGGAGCCACGCTAGGTGCACCGGCCCGGGAATCGGCCGAATCAATGGCCAGGGCGCTTGACCAGACAGCGGCCACGGCAGCGAGAATCAGGGCAGTGCCAAGCAACTGGTCACCAAACTCGGCGAAGGCGTCGAGATTGATGCCCGCGCCGAGGTCACGGGCTAGCGCGCCGAAGGCGAGCACCGTGATTCCGAAGACGGCATTGGCCAAGAAGAGCATGACGCGCGACGCACGCGGATACGCCTGGCTTTCGCCGTGCGTCACATCGGCATCAGTGAGAAATCCCCACACGAATCCGAAGAGCGCGAGCGCGATTCCTCCGGCGCCAATAATCAGGCTGACCGGGTCAGCCAGAACATCACGCCAGACGACTGCCGCCGACAGCAGGAGCGCCACGGTCAGCAAGGCGATTCGGCGCGCGTCGAGTACGCCGCGCATCGCCAGCACTACGGTGAGCGCGATGGTGCCCACGGTGATGACGCCGGCGATCGCGGGCGCCGACCACTCCGGCGCCTCGTCGACGATGAGCGGCACCACACTCAGCAGGGTGAAGAGCCCAATGGTCGCGAGCAACTCGGGAACCCCACGGCGTCCGCGGCGCGCCGTGATCACGGCAAGAACGATCAGGCCGACGCCGACCAGCGTGCGCACAATCGTGAGCGTCAGTGAGGTGCCCAGAATGTCGGCAAAGCCCAACAGCCCGTCGACGACAAGCCCTTCGCCGCCCCACGCCGTGATGATCTGCGCCGTCAGCAACATGATGACGAGCGGGGCGAGCGCGATGGAGAGGGCCGCGGCAACGGGGAGGGCAACCGTGTCGAGTTGCGCGAGAACCTCATCAGCATTCACCGATGCGGATCGTCGGAGACGACCAATACCCCACCACATCACACCGATCGTGACGACAATCCCGATCGACAGGGGCAGGTGAGCAGGGTCGATCGCCTGCGCAGCTCCAGCCAGCATCCCAATCACGATCTCGGCGATGCGCCACACAGCGACGACGGCAAAGACGGCGATCAGCACCAGCGGAACCGCGCGGAGCACCCCGCGTGTGCGCGCACGAGCGACCGGTCTCTGCACCGCGGCAACGGCAGAGGTCGAGGCGACGACCGCGAACTCGGCGACAGCAACGCCGGCAGCCAGCGCGGCCGGCACGGCGAGTTGACCAAGGGTCGAGACAACGAGCGACGCGCTCGTGGGGCCGAAGTCAAGCCCGAACGGCGCGCTCTCCGCAGCACTGCGACCAAGCGACACGACCATTGACAACCCCACGACGGCGCTCACGAGCGGAAACTCCCACCACGCGAACACTGACCGGCGACGCACAACACCCAACACGACGAGCGCGACCACGGCGACGACCGACACAATCTTGCCGAGGGTGAGAGAGACTCCCCCCTCGCCGTCGACGCCGAGATCGAGCGAGCCGATGAAAAGAAGAATGAGCGAGGTCATGAGAGTGAGAACGATCGACGTTCGCCGACGAGTATGCAAGGCGGCCGTCTGCATGAGGGCGAGCGACAGGATGATCAGCCAGAAGATCGTCGGCAGCATGAGCCGTGGCAGTGAGAGCACGATCTCCCCGACGCTGACCGAGAGGGGCGCCCACGATCGGATCACCGGCGCACCGAGGATGAGCAGCACGGCCAGCGAGAACGCGACGACACCCACCACGACAACGGGGCGGAGGCCCACCGGCCACCCCGTGTCCCGCAACCGACCGTGCTGAACGGGATCGACGATCAGCCCCCTCCAGAAGCGCTCGAACGAACTCGCCACGCGCGCCACGACGCTCACTCGCCAACCCTCGATTCGCGCAGCTCCCACCGACGCAGAACGCCGTCGCTCTCCAGAACAACGAGCGCCTCCCCGACGGGCAGGGAGAAGACGCTCGACGATGGGCCGCTGGCATCGATTCTTTGTCGGTCGACGACGACACCGCTCGCGATCGATCGCAGTTCGATCGATCTCGGCTGAAGAAGCGTCACGACCGATGAGCGTTGATCGCCCACCAAAGCCGCGCCTCCGGCGCTTCGCCACAGCACGCGGCCAGACCGCAGGTCGACGGCAACAGATGCTTCCTCCGTCATCGCCACCACCCCGTCCGGCGTCACGAGCACGTCGACGGCGGTACCACTCACGGAGGTGCTCCACCGCTCATCGCCGCTCACGATATCGAGAGACACGAGAGAACCCGACTCGAGCATCGCGGCGACCAGCCCCGTCGTCGCGTCGGCTGCAAGCCGTGCAGCGGGGCCGACGTCGCGCTGCCACACGATCGAACCCGTCGAGACATCGAGTGCGGTGAGGCGATCCCGCTCGTCAGCGACGAGCACGAACTCTCCCGTGACCACGATCGGAGCGCGCGCGTCGGCGTCGAGCGGCTGCGACCACAGCGCGATGCCGCGGTCAGCATCCAACCGCGTGATTGTGCCGCTGCGCGCTGCCACGATCACATCAGAGGAACCGTCGGCGGCGAGCTCGACCGGCGGCGCGATGACGAGCTCGTCGGCGTTCCACGACCACACGCGCCGGCCCTCGGCGTCGTAAGCGACCACTCGTCGTTGCGCAGTCGTCGCCACCACGAGGTCGCCGACCGCCCCGACCGACACCACAGTGCCCCCGGGATGCCCAAACCACGCGAGCGACGCCGCCACCCGATCAAGATTCCAGACCTGAACATCGTCGCCCTGGTCATTCACGGTGACAAGCCGTCCGTCGTCGGTAGCGCTCGGCACCACCCGGTACTGGCCCGTCACCTCGGAAACCCCGAAGAACGGGTCGGTGGCCTGCAAGGGCAGCCGTCGACCGGGGAGCAACTGCGATGACTCGTCGAGCTCGGTCGTCCAGCGGGGCGAGGGCAGCGCATCCGTCGAGATGAACGGACTGACGGTGGGGCGAAGCTCGAAGGTTCCCGACGGCTGGCCGTCGACCGTGCCGCTGCTCCAGACGACAGCCCGCCCGGGGCACCAGACTGCCGATCGATCGAGCGTCGTCGTTGCGCTGTTCGAGACACTCTCGATCACGATCGTGCTTTCCGTGCCAATGCACCCGCCGGTCAGCGGAATCTCGCGGCCGTCGAGGTCAGTGAACGGACCCTCTGCTCGCAGTGCGGTGAAGCTGGCGGTGTACGTGAGGGCCCCGCCAGAGACGGCATCGCCCGCCGAACTCCAGGTATCTCCCGGCTGCACGGTGGCAGGCAGCAGCACGAGCGGCGGGGTGAAGAGGAAACCGACCGAGCCACCCCACGAGGCCACTTGGGCGATGCCCTCATCAGACAATTGAAAGAGATCGACGCCGCTCTCGCCTCGATCATCGACGTAGGACGACCGCCACCACTGCGCGCGGGCAAGCTCATCAACGCCCACACTGCCGAGGAGGGTCGCCGCTACGGTCGTCGGCGCGGCGAGGACTCCCTCGATGCCAATCGAGCGGGACGATTCAGCCACACTCATCAGGCCCGAGGCATCCGTCGATACCGAACGATGTCCGTCCGGCGGCAC
>JAYUKK010000253.1:0-8727 GCA_043764515.1 Microbacterium sp. | reverse complement strand
TTGGTTACATCACGGGCGGCAATGAGTTCGGCCAATGGGGCTTCGAGGCTGCCGAACCAGACTGGAGCGTGCCCCTGCTCGCGACACCCCTGACGCCGGTCGAGGTGGCTATCGACGGTCGCCCCCGAGAGATGCGGGGAGACGAACAGCGAATAGGGCTCGAGGAGATGCCGTCGACAGTGCGCAATCCGGATGCGCAGCGTGACGAGACGGTGCTGTTTCTGCGGGACTCGATGGGCACCAGCCTGACGCCATGGATTCAGCAAGCCTTCTCAGAGGTCCGGCAGATGCGTCATGCCTTTGATATGGGCGACCCGGCCATCATCCCTGACATCGCGGAAGAGGCTCGGACGTCAGGCGCGTCGATTGTCATCCTTCAATTCGCACAGCGACACCTGAACGCTCCGCCCGACTTGCGGAACTAACTGCCAAACGTTACGTCAGCGTTTGCGGAACCGACCCGCGAAGTGCGACGCGTGCCGTGCGATTCGATAGGTACGTGACGCGCGAATGTGCGCCAGTTGTTCGCCGAGAGCCGCGGAACGAGCGCGCTCTTCACGCAGTTCTCGCTCGAGTTCCTTCACATCGCCTCGCTGAGTCGCCGCAGCAATCTGCAACTCGTGCTGCACACGATCGAGTTCCGTTCGCTGCGACCGAAGCCGCTCTCGTTCACCAGAGGCCCATCGCAAGAGCGCCTCTCGCCGACCTTGCGGGGCAGCAGGGCTCCGGAGGAGGCCGGACAGGTGGTCTCGGAGCACCGTCGCTCGCGCTATTCCCGTGTGCCTCTCCAGAACAACCCTGCGCAGGGTCGCAGTTCGGGCTTCCAACGCAACGGGGTCGGCCAACAGGCCCTCGACGAGAGGCACGAGGGTATCGGGTGACGAGTAGGCCGCGACATCGCTCAAGCCAAGTTCGGCAAGCCCCCGGCTGTCGTTCGTCACGACAAACGCGCCGCACGCGAGCGCATCAAAGAGCCGACTGTTCTGGTTTCCATACTGCGCTGCGGCGGGGATCAGATCGTCAAGAACAAGCATCCAGCTTGAGTAGACCGCGTCGAGCGAGCTCCACTCCACCAGACCACGGTGCTCGATCGAACCGAGGTCATGAATATGCTCGGCGTTTCTCCCGAACCACGCAACGGGGAAGGATGCTGTCAGCACCTTGAGCGCATCCGAGATTCCCCGAGCCACGCCCCAGAAGTTGGCCGTCGTCACGACACCCGACACCCGCTGAGATGACGGACGAGGCGCAAAGATCACGGGGTCCGTTGCAATCGGGACGACGCGAATCTCGCCCCCGAAGTGACGACGCAGCAGTTCAGCAGAGTCCGCTGACGAGCACCACAGCGCATCGAACTCGTGGAGATAAGGAAGGTTCGCCCACACGTCAGCCCAGTTACGAACCCACCCGATGAGTCGCGTTCGCCGGTCGACGAGTCCGGGCACGTACGACTCGATCATGACAATCGCCACGTCGATATCAGACGGCATGTCGTCGGTATAGCGCTCAGTGGGCCACAGCGTGACTCCCCACCCGTCGTCGACGAGGCCCGCCGCCAGCACGAGGGCGACGAAGAGATCGCCTTTGCTCGCGCTCATGTCACGGGTCGAGACTACAAAGGCAATCTTTCCTCGCGTACCCGTCTCATGGAACCCCTCGGCGATCTCTTCGTAGAGGGCCACTCGCTGGGTTCGAGCGAGGTCAGCCCCTCGGGGCCTCATCGTTGGGGTGACTCCTGTGTCTTCCGGGTTGGGCCACGGCTTCTCGGCCGGGCGATTCAGGGTAACGGAAACTTAGGAGGAGAAACGACGCCGAATACGCCCGGTCGTCTTGCTCCACACCGCGGCTGGACCTCCGTTGCGCAAGTAGAAGCCCGCGAGCTTGACATCGTTGACGAAGCCCTTTTTCCTCTGCGGCGCCCGCACCGGCTTCGCACCCCCACGCGCAAGGCTCGTGCCGACGTCACCGCGATCCCGAGCGGGGCGCGGGTCGTGCATGAACCGCACGAGCGGCTCAAGCACGACAGGCCACAAGTACTGCTCACGCACGCGCGCGATATTGGCGCGCGCCTCGGCAATGAACCGCTCGTCGAACAGCACCCGCTCGATCGCGGCGGCGAGCCCGTCCACGTCACCGTCGCGCACGACGACCCCCAGGCCCTCGGCCTCAACCACAGCCGCGAAGTGGTCACCCTCGGTGACGACCATCGGCAGCCCCGCCCACAGGTAATCGAGAATGCGGGTGCGGAACGAGAAGGTCGTCTCGATGTGATCGTGGTGAGTACTGACGCCGGCGTCGGCCTCAAGAAGATAGTTGGCGCGATCGGCGTACTCGACCCAGGCGTCGTTGAAGAACACTGCTGTGTCGAGCACACCCAGTTCGGCAGCGAGGTCGCGCGACTCTTTCACGATACCCATGAGCGGAACATCCGGATGCGGGTGCGCGGTGCCCTGGAAGAACAACCGCACCTGTGGGCGAGACTCTTGCACCTGCGCGACAGCGCGAATCAGGGTTTGCGGGTCAAACCAGTTGTAGAGCCCGCCGCCCCACAGCAGCACCTTGTCATCCGCCGCGATGCCCGGCCGCACGCCCTTGAGCACGTCGCGGCGGTGCTCGGGCGGAGTCGGGTCGATGCCGAACGGCGCCACACTGATGAGTCCGGTGAGGTCATCGTCGTTTTCATAAACCTCGGGGGTCAATCGGCCGAGAGCCGCGAGCTGCCCGAGATAGAAGTGACGCTGACGCTCTGACGCGCACAGAAAGAAGTCGCCGCGGGCGAGCTGCTCGTTGAGCGACATCGTCGCTTCCGCCACGTGTCGAGTCCAGACCTCGCGGGGCAACTCGCGGCCCTGCTCAAGCTGCTCGAGATGCATGGGGTCGTACACATCGATGACGAGAATCTTCTCGCTCGACCGCAACGTCGGAAACGCCTCGAGCGCGTGACCCTGAAAGATGATGACATCAGCCGTCGCTTCGAGCTTCGCGAACGTGCGATCGTCGTGAGCCCGAATGCGCACGAGGTCGAACGGCGCCGTGAGAGGTTCCACGCGCGACATGCTCACGAGCGTCACATGAGCATTCGCCGCAAGGGCGTGCGCCATGTTCCAGGCACGAATCGCCGGGCCCGCGAGCTTGGCGCCGATGGGATCGCCGGTGATGATCACGACACGTGGCGCCGTCTGGCGGTTGAGCACCCCGAAGGCCGACACGATCGACTCGTAACCGTCGCGGTAGCGTGCGTTCTCGAACGCGGGAACATCGGTGTTGCCAAACAGTTGAGAGATTCCGGCGTCAGACACCACGCGGCTCGACTGAATCTCGTCGCGCGACGCGCGCAGGCTCGGCAGGTTTTCGACGAACTGATCGATGGCGAAGGGCGCGGTGAGGGCATCCTTCGCGATAACGGTCGTCGGCTCTTCGTCGCGCGGGGCACGAATATCGAGCGTCGTCGAGTCGACTGCGCCGCGCGCCAAGGCCCGGCGCACCGAGAGTGCCATCGCCGCCGGCAGAGTCTCGGCGAGCGCATCATCGCCAAGGTTCTTATAGAGCGTGAACAACGCGTTGCGCTCGAGCAAGTACTGCTCGCGAAACTGGCCGAACGCACCCATTGACGCGTGGTGCTTGTGAAAGGCCACTGATTCGGGCGCATAGGCGAAACGCCAGCCGGCGAGGTTGAGACGCCAGCCGAGGTCGACATCTTCGAAGAACATGAAGTACCGCTCGTCGAAGCCATCGAGCGCGTCGAACACATCGCGACGCACGAACATCGCCGAACCGGTGCCGAACAACACATCGCTGCGTTGCGGCATGGATGCTGAAAAGCGGTCGCTCGTGAAGGGCTTGTACCCCATGCCATACCAGGTGAGCCCGGCATCAATGAAGTCGACCCGCTCGCCTTCCCAGTCGAGCACGCGACTCGCCACGGCGCCGATACGCGACGACTCAGCGAAGCGGTTGACCGCCGCCGACACCCATTGCGCATCAGGCCGAGCGTCGTTGTTCAAGAAGCCGATGATCTCGCCTGAGGCGTGCCGGACACCCAGGTTGCATCCGCCGGCGAAACCGAGATTCTCTGTCGACTCGACCAGTCGAATTCGAGACCCGAGGGCGCGGAGCCGAGTGGCGCTATCGTCACCCGAAGCATTCTCGACCACGATGATCTCGAGGTTGTCGCGCGGCCAGTCGAGCGCCTCGAGATGCTCGATGGCGATCAGTGTGTCGTCGGTACCCCGAAAGTTGACGAGCACGATCGACACGGTCCGGGCACTCGCTCGGATCATAGGTGCGTGACCTTTCGTCGGGAGGGCGACCCTCGCTCATTGTCCTACCGCGTGTTCAGCCTCAAGCGATGGTGAGGAACCAGTCTTGCAGACAGCAGGTCGTCACGGCCTCGCCGAAGCGCGATCGCTGGTCAGAGGCATAAACCCCCTCGTGAGTCGATCGACGGTGCGGTCACGGAATTTACGTCAGGTTCAGAGGGTTGGTGCCCCTGGCGTTAAGCTTAGGAACGCTACTAACGCCGTGGTCGGCGACAATCAGCGCGGCCTTCGCCGGGCAGTGCTGGCTCAGTGGCGACGACGACGAACTCGGCGAAGCCAGAAACGAGAAGCAGACCCGCATGACTACTGAGCCCGCACAACAACGGTTCGCCGCTCTCGAGCGCCAACCGTTCGAATCGACGGCAAGCTCGGGCACGCTTCGCGGCGCCCTCATTTCTCTGCGTGAGATTGTGCGCCACCGGGAGATGTTGGGTCTCTTGGTTCGACGCGACATTCGTTCTCGCTACAAAGACAGCGCGCTGGGCCTGGTGTGGAGCCTGGTCCGACCACTTGTGCAGTTGCTCATCTACTACATCGTCATCGGCAAGTTCTTGGGCGCCGAACGAGGCATCCCCGAGTTCGCGATCTATATCTTTGCCGGGCTCACCGCTTACGGTCTCTTTGCCGAGATCGTGAGCAACGGCACGAGCTCGATTCTGGGCAACGCGGGAATCGTCAAAAAGGTCTGGCTGCCACGAGAAGTATTCCCGCTCGCGACCGTTGGCTCAGCACTCTTTAACTTCTCGATGCAGCTCGTCATTTTGGTCGCAGCGACCATCGCCATCGGAAGCTTTCCGTGGGCCGTCGAGCTCTCATACGCCATCCCTGGTCTCCTCGTCATGGTGACCTGGGGGCTCGCGCTGGCGTTGCTCCTGTCGGCGGCCAACGTTTACCTGCGCGACATCGGCTACCTCGTTGAGGTCATGATGTTGTTGCTCATGTGGGCGTCGCCGATTGTCTACTCGTGGCAAATGGTGCGCGACCTCATCGGGCCCGGGTTGTTGCTCGATGTGTATACCAACAACCCCATCACACTCGGTGTGCTGGCATTCCAGAAAGCGTTCTGGCTGGCCGGTGCAGAAAGCGGCGTTGACCTGCCGGCGAACCTCGACATCCGTCTGCTGATAGCGATTGCGCTGGGCTTCATCGCCGTCTTCCTCGCGCAGCGGGTCTTCGCCCGCCTGCAGGGCAACTTTGCTCAGGAGCTCTAGATGACCACCACTACCCCCCTCGCCGCACCCGAGATTGTGCGCATCGAGCGCGTCTCGAAGCGGTTCGTTCTGCGCAAAGACAAGTCTCTGAAAGAACGGATCGTGACTCTCGGCTCGTTGGGCCGCCGGCACCGTGAAGACTTCTGGGCTCTCCGTGACGTCAGCCTGACGATCACGGCGGGCTCCACGGTCGGATTGATCGGCCACAACGGCTCTGGCAAGTCGACACTGCTCAAAGTGATCGGCGGAATCATTGACCCCACCTCGGGCGACGTGAGCCGACGTGGACGAATCGCGGCACTGCTCGAACTCGGCGCGGGCTTCCACCCCGACCTCACCGGCCGCGAGAACGTCTACCTCAACGCCTCGATCCTGGGGTTGTCGCGAGAAGAGACCACCGACCGATTCGACGACATCCTCGAGTTCGCGGGTATTGGCGAGTTCATTGATAGCCAGGTCAAGTTCTACTCGTCGGGCATGTACGTTCGGCTCGCATTCGCCGTGGCGATCAACACCGACCCCGACCTCCTCCTCGTCGACGAGGTTCTCGCGGTCGGCGACGAAGCCTTTCAACGCAAGTGCCTTGACAAGATTCGCGAGTTCCAGGCCGAGGGGCGCACCATCATCCTCGTCTCGCACTCCCTCGGGCAAGTCATCGAACTGTGCGACCGCGTCATTCTTCTCAACGCGGGCGAAGTCGTGCACGACGGCGACGGGCACACCGCCGTCGCCACTTTCCGCGACATTCTCGAAGAACGTCGCCTTGCCAGCATGCCCATGACGCCCGAGCAGGTCGCGGCTCAAGGCCACATCATGTCGATAGCTGCGCATCCGGCCAACAGCCCGAGCGGGACGAAACTTGTCGCCGGCGACGACCTCGTGATCGAGGTTGAGCTCGAATCGGCTGCGGGCATGGACGACTGGAAGTGCGGCATCCAGATCGACAACTCCGCGGGGCAGGTGGTCTACGGAACGACGAGCGAACGCATGGGAGTCGACGTCGGCGAGCTCAAGGCTCCTGTGCGACTGCGGTTTCGACTCAGTGACACGCGATTCGGCCCGGGCAAGTACTTCGTCAGCGCGTCGCTCATGACCACGACGGGCGTGCACGTGCACGACTGGTTGCAATCGGCAAGCTTCGATGTCGAAGATTACCGAGTTGCCGTGGGCACGGTGCACGCGATTCCGACGCTCGAGATTCTTTCCCGTGACGAGTCCTGAGCAGCCTTCCCCTCGCCGACCGTTCATCGTTCGCGCCATCGCCGGCGCTTATCGACGCGGTCGCCAGCTTCTTGGTCGTGCCCGCCGCTCAATCGAATCGCGCGTCAACGCGAGGGCAGAACGCCAGAGGCTGCGCGGGCGTGAACAGCAGCTGAGGCTGGCCCTTCGCGGCACGGGGCTGGGCGAGACCCTCCTGGGAGTGCCAAACGGTGACGCGCTCGCGGTGGTCATGTGTTTGTGGAACCGGCCCGAACGAATCACCGCGGTACTCACGGTGCTCGACCAGCAATCAACCGCGCGTCGGCTCCGGCTCATTCTCTGGAACAACCAGCCGCGAGACTCGGCCCACTATCGAGAGGCGATTCGCGCTTTTCGCGCCCGTGGCCAGCTCGACAGCGTCGAGTTCATCGATTCAGAACACAACATCGGCGGCATCGGTCGCTTCGTCGCCCTGCGTCGGGCCGTGCAGGCCGGATATGGCGGAACGTTCGTCATGATCGATGACGACCAAGATGTGAGCCCCGACTTTATCGACGATGTCATGGCCGTCGCCGCCCCCCGAACCGTCGCCGGGTTGTGGGCGTGGAAAACGCGCGAGACCTATTGGGATCGCGAACGCAGCAATGTGCGCGGCGAACCCGTGAGTTATGTCGGCACGGGTGGCTGCGTCTGCGACTCAGAGCTTGTGACTCATGATGAGTTCTTCGCGGCACTGCCCGCGCGGTACCTCTTCATGGAAGATATGTGGATGAGCTGGCTTGCCGCCGCGAACGGATGGCGGGTTCTCAGCGCACCAACGCCCGTCGAGTTCGTTTTGGGCGAGACCGATCAATACCACTCGTTGATCGGCCAGAAACAAGACTTCTTTCAGTGGCTGAGCGACGAGCGAAACCTGCCCCGCTGGACGACGGGCTAACGGTTCGCGACGAGGTTGACCAGGTACTGTCCGTAGCCGCTCTTGACCAGCGGAGCGGCGAGGGCGCTCACCTGCTCGTCGGT
The DNA here is from genome assembly GCA_043764515.1 of Microbacterium sp. Taxonomy (GTDB): domain Bacteria; phylum Actinomycetota; class Actinomycetes; order Actinomycetales; family Microbacteriaceae; genus Microcella. Next base: position 977 of record JAYUKK010000253.1, on the reverse strand, counting down.
AATCCACCCCGCGCGCCACGCGATCTCTTCGATGCACCCGATCTTGAAGCCTTGACGGTCTTCGATGACCCGCACGTACTCAGACGCCTGCATCATTGACTCGAACGTGCCCGTGTCGAGCCACGCGGTTCCGCGATCGAGCACCTGAACCTGCAGACGACCCGCGTTCAGGTAGTGCTCGTTCACGGTGGAGATTTCGAGCTCGCCCCGCGCGCTGGGCTTGATGGTCTTGGCGACCTCGATCACGCTGTTGTCGTAAAAGTAGAGACCCGGAACGGCGTAGTTGCTCTTCGGCTTCTGCGGCTTCTCTTCGATCGATATCGCGCGCATGTCGTCGTCGAACTCGACCACACCGTAGGCGCTCGGCTCGGCCACCTGGTACGCGAAAATCAGCCCACCATCGATGTCGGTGTGCTGCCGCAACGACGAACCCAGCCCCGAGCCGTGGAAGATGTTGTCGCCAAGAACGAGGGCCACACTGTCATCACCCACGAACTCTTCGCCAATGATGAACGCTTGGGCGAGTCCATCGGGGCTCGGCTGCACCGCATACTCGAGGCGGATTCCGAGTTCGCTCCCGTCGCCCAACAGGGCACGAAACTGCTCGTTGTACTCGGGCGTCGTGATGATCAAGATCTCACGGATGTCCGCCATCATGAGCGTCGACAACGGGTAGTAGATCATCGGCTTGTCGTAGATCGGCAACAACTGTTTCGAAATTGACAACGTGGCAGGGTGCAGCCGAGTGCCTGCGCCGCCCGCAAGAATGATGCCTTTGCGATTGATAGTTTTCATATGCTCACGATTTGTTTCAAGGTGTGAGTGAGGCTGTGTTGCCACGGCGGTAATTGCAGCCCAAAGGTCGAGCGAAATTTGCTGGTATCAAGCCGCGAATTGGTTGGCCGTTTGGCTGGCGTTGGGTAGGAGCTCGACGGACTTGCAACAACATTATCCGGCCCGGCTTTGAGTGCAACGCC
>JAYUKK010000252.1:0-8854 GCA_043764515.1 Microbacterium sp. | reverse complement strand
CCGTTGAGGGGCGAGTCGCGCAGGTCGACGAGGGCGAGGTGAACATCCGTGCCGCCCGTCAGCACGTTCACGCCGCCCGCGATCGCGTCGGCCTGCGTGAGGCGAGCCGCAAGAAGCTGCGCGCCACGGATGGTGCGCTCTTGCCGCTCGACGAACTCGGGTGTCGCGGCCAGCTTGAACGCCACGGCCTTCGCCGCGATGACGTGCATGAGCGGCCCACCCTGCTGCCCCGGGAACACCGCCGAGTTGAGCTTCTTGAACAGCGATTCGTCGTTGCTGAGGATGATGCCCGAGCGCGGGCCACCGAGGGTCTTGTGCACCGTCGAGCTGACGACGTGCGCGTGCGGCAGCGGTGAGGGGTGCAGGCCCGCGGCGACCAGGCCGGCGAAGTGCGCCATGTCGACCCAGAGCTTGGCGCCGACCTCGTCGGCGATGGCGCGGAAGGCCGCGAAGTCGAGCTGGCGCGAGTAGGCCGACCAGCCGGCGATGATGACGGTCGGCTTGACCTCGAGGGCCTTGGCGCGAACGACATCCATGTCGACGAGCATCGTCTCGGGGTCGACGCCGTAGCTCGTGGCGTTGTAGACCTTGCCCGAGAAGTTGAGCTTCATGCCGTGCGTGAGGTGGCCACCGTGGGCCAGCTCGAGGCCGAGGATCGTGTCGCCGGGCATCGCGAGCGCGTGCAGCACGGCCGCGCTCGCCTGCGCGCCCGAGTGGGGCTGCACGTTGGCGAAGTCCGCGTGGAAGAGCGCCTTGGCCCGCTCGATGGCGAGGTTCTCGGCGATGTCGACGAACTCGCAGCCGCCGTAGTAGCGCTTGCCGGGGTAACCCTCGGCGTACTTGTTGGTGAGCACCGAGCCCTGGGCTTCGAGAATCGCACGCGAGACGAAGTTCTCGCTCGCGATCATCTCGAGCGTTCCGCGCTGGCGGCCGAGCTCTTGCTCAAGCACCGCAGCGATCTCGGGGTCAACGTCGATCAGGGCGTCGTTAAACGACGTGGGGAGTTTGTCGGACACGGGATTTCTCCTTCGAGGGTCTGCCGGCCGCAGCCAGCGGGGTTCTGCTGGGGGCCCAGGCGTACGGCCCCACACCGTGTCGGTCGCTCCCTGATGGTGACCCATCCGAACGCCAGTTGCGACGCCTCACATTCTACGGCTCTACGCTGACCCGGTCATGTCGAATCGAGCGAACTCAGGGCTGCGCGTCGATCTGTTGCGCCCATCGAGCGGCACCGGCTCCGAGCGTGCCGACCGCGTGAGCTTCGTAGAACTGTTTTTCGACCTCGTGTTCGTCTTCGCGCTCACGCAGTTGAGCGACGTCGTCGCCCACGTTGATTCAGTGTCGTCGGGGGTCGTTGCGGCTGTTCTGCTGCTGGCGATGTGGTGGCTGTGGATGCAGACCACGTGGACGACCAACTGGCTCGACCCCCAGCGGCTCGAAGTTCGGGCGTTGCTGATCGCGCTCGCGTTCGTGGGCCTTGTTGTGTCGCTTTCGTTGCAAGAGGCCTCGGGCGAGCGCGCCCTCGTATTCGCCCTCGCCTATGTCGGCCTGCAGGTCGGCCGCACACTGGCAATGATCGCGGCGACCGGGCGGCACGACCCCGCCGCGCACAAAGACTTCCAGCGCATGGCGGCGTGGTTTGCCCTCAGCGGCGTCGCCTGGATCGCCGGCGCCCTGCTCGGCGGCATCGCCCTCGTCGTGCTCTGGGTCGTGGCCGTGGCAATCGACTACCTCGGCGCAGCCGTGTCGTACCGCACGCCCGTCCTGGGCCGTGGTGGCATCGAGCGGTGGGACCTCTCGGCGGCGCACATCGCCGAGCGGGCATCCCTCTTCGTGATCATCGCGCTCGGAGAGACCTTCCTCGTCACGGGCTTCGCCTTCGTCGCCGAAGAGCTCACGGTCGAGCGCTCGCTCGCCCTGGTGAGTGCGTTCCTGTCAGCCGCGGCCATGTGGTGGTTCTACTTCGACCAGGGCGAGTGGTGGGGCGAACGTCGCCTGAAGAAGGGCGCCAAGACGGGCGCCATCGCGCGCGCCGCCTACGCCTACGCGCACGTCGTCATCATCGGCGGAATCGTTCTGACGGGCGTCGCCGACAAGCTCGTCGTCGGCAAGCCCGACACCTGGTCAACGATCGCGCTCGTCAGCATCGTCAGCGGCCCCGCGCTGTACCTGCTGGGTTGCGCCATCTTCCGTCGCATCGTGGGCGCGCCGGGCGTGCTCGTCGCGGTCATCGCCGGCCTCGGGATGCTCGCGCTGGCTCCCCTCGCCCTCGTCACGTCGCCCGTGGTCGTGTCGCTGAGTTGCACTGCTCTGCTCGTCGTGATCGCCGCCCTCGACACCACGCTGCGGGTGCGGCGGGGTGGCAAGTCGCGCGGCTAGCCGCCGCGCCTTACGGCGACTCGGCCTCGATGACCGTGATCGGGCGGGTCGTGAGGGGCACGCCCCGCGCGCGGCGGCGCGACTCCATGATGAGCAACGCCACGATGCCGAGCCCGAGGGCTCCGGCCTCGACCCAGGGCAACCAGGTCGTACCTGAGATTGAGTACAGCAGCGCGCCGATGGCCGCTCCGCCGCCGATGCCGATGTTGAACGAGGTGGTCAACAGGGCAGCGCCCACGTCGCGCACGTTGGGCGAGGCGACGCGCAGCAAGCGGGTCTGCAGCAGCGCAGGGATTCCGCCGAAGGCCGTGCCCCAGATCACGAAGGCGATGACCACGAGCACAGGTACTCCGGCGAAGAGCGCCAGGGCGCTGACGGCGAGCAAGACGCCGGCGAACATCCCGTACAGGCCACCCCGGGGGTAGCGGCCGCCGACGACGCCCGCGAGCACGAGGCCGATGGCTCCGGCGCCGCCGTAGAGGAACAAGAGGATGCTGAGCGACTCGGGCGCGAACCCTGCGGTGTCGAGAACGAAGGGCGCGATGTAGGTATAGAAGACGTTGTGGCCCGTGATGATGATGACGACGAGCACGCAGATGAAGAGCACCGAGGGCATCGTGGGGTCACGTCGCACGGGCAGGCGAATCTCGCCCGTGGCGAGCGAGACGTGGTGGTTGACGGTCGGCAGAAAGACGATGACGGCCACAACGAGCACGACGACGGTTGCCGCAATGACGCCAAACGCCGCGCGCCACCCGAACGCGAGGCCGAGAGCCGTGCCGAGCGGCACACCGAGCACGAAGGCGATCGTGCCGCCCGCGCTCGTGACCGCAACAGCGCGCGCGAGTTGGTGTCTCGGCACAAGGTGGGCCGAGTAGGCACCGGCGATGGCCCAGAACAGTCCGTGAGCCAGACCGCCGAGCACGCGCGCGCCCACGAGCATCTCGTAGCTCGGCGCGATGGCCGCGAGCACGTTGGCGAGAGCGAACACGCCCAACACACCGAGCAGCAGACTCTTGCGCGAATAGTGTCTCGTGAGGGCCGCGAGCGGCGCAGCCGTGAGCACCACGGTGCCGGCGAAGATCGTGATGAGGAGGCCGATTTGCGGCTCGCTCACGGCAAGATCGGTCGCCATGATCGACAGCAGGCCGGTGGGTAAGAATTCGCTCGTCACGAGCACGAAGATGGCGGCGGCCAGGGTGATGAGCCCCACCCAGGGAAACGGGCGGTCAGAGCTAGTCATGAGAAGACAAACGCTTTCGCGGTCAGCGCAACGCCGCTGACAAGCACGGGGACCCCAGAGCGGGCATCCGCCTCTAGGCTAACGCCACCACCACTCGACAGGAGCGCCCGTGACCGCCTACCTGCCCATCGCTCGCCTCTTTCGTAGCCGTGCCCCGGGCGCCGACCGCGTCGCCTTCATCGAGCTCTTTTTTGACCTCGTGTTTGTCTTCGCGGTCACGCAGCTCTCACACCATGTCATCGAACACTTGACGCCTCGGGGCGTCATCGAGGGCGTGCTCATGCTCGTCGCCGTGTGGTGGGTGTGGATCTATACGACGTGGGTCACCAACTGGATGAACCCCGAAAAAACGCCCGTGCGCTGGATGCTCATCGCGATGATGCTCGCGGGCCTCGTGCTCAGCACCGCCATCCCCTACGCGTTCGCCGACCGGGCGTGGCCGTTCGCCATCGCGTACATCGTCATGCAGTTGGGCCGCACGATCTTCGTGGTCGTGAGCTACCGCCGCGTCGGCCAGCTCGGCAACGCGGTCAACCTCACCCGCATCGGTATCTGGTTCGTCTTCGCGGCACCATTCTGGATCGCCGGCGCCGCCGTCGGCGGAGACCTGCAGTTCGTGCTCTGGGCACTCGCCCTCGGCATCGAGCTGTTTGCGCCGACCGTGCGCTACTGGGTTCCCGGGCTCGGCAACGCGAACATCGACTCGTGGGCCGTCGCGGGCGGTCACATGGCCGAGCGCGCGGGGCTCTTCATGATCGTGGCCCTGGGCGAGTCGATCATCGTCACAGGCACGGTCTTCAGCCGCAGCGACTTCACGCCGTCGACGATCGTCGCGTTTCTCGCGGCCTTCGTCGGCACGATTCTGTTCTGGTTGCTGTACTTCAGCCACGGAGCCGAGCACGGGCACCGGTTCATCTCGGCGTCTGAGCAATCCGGGGCGATCGCGCGCCTGACCTACACCTACCTGCACATGATCTTGGTGGGCGGAGTCGTGCTCGTGGCGGTGGGCGATGAGCTCGTGCTCGCGCATCCGGATGACCCGCTCGATGCCGCGACGCTCGCCGTCGTGGTGGCGGCGCCCGCCCTCTACTTGCTCGGAAACCTGCTCTTCAAGCGCTCGATCGGGCGGCCGTGGTTGCGCTCGCACTTGCTCGGTATGGCGGCCCTGACGGGCCTATGGCTCGCGGCGCCGCTCATCCCGGGCATTACGCCGCTCGCCCTCACCTGGATGGTCAACGGCATCGTCGCCCTCGTGGTCATCATCGATGAGTATGTGTGGCCGAGCGACGACGACGCCGAGAGCGAGGCCGAGAGCGAGAATAAGGCACACGACCGCCACGAGGGGTAACGCGGCAACCGACCACGCGCCGATCACGATGCCGCCGAGCAAAGCGCCGCCGCCAATGCCGATGTTGAACGCCACCGTGAGCCAGGCGGCCGCAATATCGCGCAGGGCGAGGGATGCCGTCTGCAGCAGGCGCGCCTGAAAGATCACCGGCACTCCGCCCAAAAACACGCTCCACAGCGTGAGCAGCACCACGACCGCGAGTGCCGAGTCGGATGCCGTGGCAAGCCCCGCCACCGACGCCGTCACGCCAATGAGCAGCACGGGGAGCAACGACCGCGGATACCGGTCGCCAAGCCAGCCCGCGACAACGACACCAACCGCCCCCGCGGTTCCAAACAGCAGCAAGATGCCCGCGATGTCCGCTGCGCCGAACCCGGCGACCTCGACGACCCACCCGGCGATGTACGTGTAAAAGGTGGTGTGCCCCAGAGTGACGAGAACGACCGTGATGCACAACAGTGCGACGGGGGCGAGGGTGGCGTCGCGCGTGGCCGCGACTTGTGGGCGAGCATCCGCCGACGTCGCTCGGTGGTCGACGGGTGGCAGGATCGCGATGATGAGCACGGCGATGATGACGACGAGCCCAGCGATGACAGCGAAGGCGGCGCGCCAGCCGACGGCCGCGCCAAGCAGTGTGCCGAGTGGCAGGCCCGCGACGGTCGCGACCGTCGCACCCGAGGTCGCCACGGCCACGGCGCGGGCGAGCCGCTCGGGCGGCACGAGTCGCGCGGCGTAGGGCGAGACGACCGCCCAGAACACTCCGTGAGCTGCTCCGCCGAAGATGCGAGCGACCACCAGCACGGGGTAGCTCGGGGCAAGCGCCGCAACCAGATTGGCGACCGCGAAAACCCCTAGTAAAGCGATGAGCAGCGACTTGCGGGGCACCGAGCGCGTGAGATGTGTGAGCGGAGCCGTCGCGACGACGACCGAGGCAGCGAAGACCGTGATGAGCAAACCCACCTGGGCGTCGGTAATGCCGAGCTCGGCGGTCAATTGCGGGAGCAGCCCGATGGGCAAGAACTCACTCGTCACCGCGACGAAGATGCCCGCCGCGAGCAGCAGCAGCGATGACCAGGGCAGTCGCACGCGCACAGCGTAGCCGCGCGACCCTATGCCGCTCCACGAATAGGCTGATCGAGTGAGTACCCCCCACCACTGGATCGTGACGCTCGTGTGCGACGACCGCCCCGGAATCGTGCACGCCGTGACGGGCGCCATCGTTGAGGCCGAGGGCAACATCACCGAGCTTCAACAGTTCTCGAGCCTTGGCTCGGGCCGATTCTTCTTGCGCCTGCAGACCGAGACTCACGCCGACCACGACGAACTGCGCGCGGCCCTGCACCCCGTGATCGAGCACTACGGCATGGAATGCCGCATCGACGCCGTCGGCCGGCCGCTCCGCACGCTCGTGCTCGTGTCGAAAGCCGCACACTGTCTCAACGACCTGTTGTTTCGCCAGCGCAGCGGGCACCTGCCCATCGAGATTCCGCTCGTGCTGGGCAATCATCCCGACCTCGCCGAGCTTGCGGCGTTCTACGACGTCCCGTTCGAGTCGCGCGCGGTCACGTCGGCCGACGAGAAAGCCGCGATGGAGGCCCGCATTCTCGAGGCGGTCGACGAGCACGACATCGAACTCGTTGTGCTCGCCCGCTACATGCAAATCTTTTCGCCCGAACTCTGCTCGGCCCTCGCCGGACGGGCCATCAACATTCACCACTCGTTCTTGCCCGGCTTCAAGGGCGCCAACCCCTACGCGCGCGCGCACGCCCGCGGGGTCAAGCTCATCGGGGCGACGGCGCACTTCGTCACGAGCGACCTCGACGAGGGCCCGATCATCGAGCAGAACGTGACGCGCGTCGACCACTCACGCTCGGCCGACGAACTCGTCGTGATCGGCCGCGACATCGAGAGCCGCACGCTCAGCCAGGCGGTGCGCTGGTTCGCCGAAGACCGCGTGCTGCTCGACGGCCAGCGCACGATCATCTTTACGTAGCGTCGTTCATCAATCGTCGAGCAAACGTTTGTGCGAAGCACAGCGAATACCCACCGAGGAGCGCGAGGCTAAGCGCGCGTTGCACCCTCGACCACGATTCGCCCGATCACTAGGAGTCCCGTTGAGCCCCATGATCTCTGTTCGCGCCCGACGTCAGGCCGCCCGCGTCGCCGCTCCTGTTGGCGTCGCCGCCGCCCTGATCGGCACCCTCACGGGGTGCTCTACCGCCGCCACCGCTGATCCTCCCGCTGAGCCGATCAACGCGAGCTACCGCGATGGCGTGTATCAGGCCAATGGCCCCTATGAGTCGCCTAACGGCAGCGAGAACATCATTGTGGCGATCGAGCTCAAAGACGACGTCGTCGTCGACGTCGGAATCACCGTGAACCCCAACAACCCGACGACCGCCATCTACCAGGGCCAGTTCGCCGACGGCATCGGCGCCCTCATCATCGGCGAAGATATCGACTCGCTTGACGTGACGGTAGTTGCCGGGTCTTCCCTCACCGGCAACGGATTCCGCGAAGCCCTCACGGCCATCAAGGCGGATGCCCTCGAGAGCTGAGGTCGAGCCGACCGCGCTGGGGCCGTCGAGCTTCGACGCTATCGGTACGCCCTGGCGCATCGGAGTGGGCGGTGGCGAGACTCCGCTCTCATCTCTGGGCGCACCTCTGGCGTCTGACGACCTCGCTGCAGTGCTTGACCGCGTTGAGCGGTTCGACCGCGACTGGTCGCGGTTCCGAGACGACTCCCTCGTCACGCGCATCGCGCGCGAACCCGGTTCTTGGCCGCTACCCGCCGACGCAGCGCCGATGCTCGCCCTATATGAGCAACTGTATGCGCTGACGGATGCCCGCCTCACCCCGCTCGTCGGCGCCTCGCTCGAGCGGCTCGGCTACGACGCCGCCTACCGACTTACTCCTTCCGGAGATCCGTTGCCCGCGCCACGCTGGGCCGACGCCCTTGCCCTGCGGCACACCGCCGAGGGGATCACTCTCGACACGGTCGCTCCCGTGCTGCTTGACGTGGGGGCAGCCGGAAAGGGCTACCTCGTCGACCTCGTCGGCGACCTGCTCCTGGCCCGCGGCGTGACCGAAACGGTGGTCGATGCGAGTGGTGACGTGCGCGTTCAGGGTGAGCGCAGCATCCGCGTGGCGCTCGAGAACCCGGCTGACCCGGCGAAGGCGGTCGGGGTGGTCGAGCTGCACAACGCCGCGCTCTGTGCCTCGGCGATCAACCGCCGCGCGTGGGGCGCGGGGTTGCACCACATCATCGACGCGGTCACGGGTCGGCCCGTCGACAACGGCGTGGTTGCCACGTGGGTCGTGGCCGATACCGCGCTCGTGGCCGACGGTCTCGCCACAGCGTTGTTCTTTGCCGAACCGGCGCGCCTGAGCGGTCAGTTCGCATTCGAGTGGATTCGATTGACTAGTGACGGGCGGCTCGATTCGAGCCCCGGTCTTCGAGGGGAGCTTTTTGCATGAGGGCACGCATTGACGCCATCACCGGACGAGTCAGCATGTATCGGTTGGCCACCATCACCCTCGTCGTCGTGCTCGCGCAAGGCGTGCTGTTCGCGTTTCTCGATGCGATCGGGCCCGACCCGTACGCGATTCTCGGCACTCTTGGCGTGGTCATGGTCGCCACGCTGGGCGCCAACGAGATCGCCGCGCGCCTTGCCCGCGTGGTGCCGCACCGCGAGTCGAGCGTCATCACGGCACTCATCGTCACTTGCATCGTTCAGCCGACTCTCACGACGACGGGGCTCATCGCCGCGGCCGGCGCGGGTGTGCTTGCGGCTCTCTCGAAGTACCTCATCGTGTGGAAAGGGCGCCACCTGCTGAACCCCGCCGCCACCGGCGTGCTGATCGCGGGCATCATCGGGTACTAC